>NZ_JAUBTV010000001.1:0-102192 GCF_036705145.1 Microcoleus sp. B5-D4
AGTTTTTCTTGCAATTCTGCAATGATTTTTTGCAGCCCCAGTACCATTTCTACCAGTTCAGCTTGGCTCAACTGCTCTATTTCGGTTTTTTCCTTCTGTCTGGTGGCTGTGGGCTTTTTCATTCCTTTATTTTACCAGATGCCGCCACTTAAGTCTTTTTTGACCTGAATCCTTACGCTAGAATTGCGGGGGACTCGAACCATATTTTAACACAATCATCACAGGCGATCGCCCTTATTTTAGCAGTCAAGAGTGGGCTTTACCGTTATTAAGAAAATAAGCGATTGCTGCATCCCCCAAACCCTTTGTAGCAATTGTACTAGCTCCCGCAGACAGCACGCTACCCCAACCAGGTATGAACTTCAAAGCGATGTCAGCGATGCCCCGCATTCCAGCATCTGCACCAGCAGCTACTCCCCCAGTTACCGCAAAATCTTTGACTGTTTGTTCCGAAAACTCCCGACCACTCAGCCAACCGATATACATCACCATAAAAGTTTGAATAGCCACAACCGCTGGTATTGCTGCACCAGGTATCGGGATTGCGGAGACAACGCCACTCAATCCAGAACAGGCTGCAACAATTGTATGACCAACAGTGAGTTGAAACTCTGCAAGGTGTGCCATTCGTGCCAAAGAGCCGCGTGTTTCTCTGGGCGTATATTTGATCATTGTTTCAACTAATTCAGTGATATTCCATCGGTCGTCCTCGTCAGGAAGTATCAAACCATTTCTGCCATTTTCATACTCAGCGTATGCAACGGTTGGAACAACCTTCTTTATATGAGATTGCAACTTCTCTCGCTGTTGTAAATAACCATAGAAATTTTGGACTTCTGCATCAATATTGCGATTTTTTCTCTCGTTATTTGTGGGTAAAGTAACCCTTGGAGGAGCTAGTTCATCACACTTAGTTAAAACTCCAATCACGGGTAACTCACGATTATATTTATTCTTGATTTTCGTGAGAATAGATATACAACTATCAATATCTTGTTGACTACCACTATGAACTTCTGTCGCCTTGCATATAAAAAGAACAACATCTGGGCACTCTTTGTTTACAGCTTTCATGATGCTGTCACATGGATCTTTTGCTGGATCGGCTTTTGTCGGAACTACTGCCTCGTGTAAACCCCGTGTGTCCAGAATATGTAGTAAATCAACGCCGTCGTGATGGTAATCTTTCCATTCAGCCTCGCCTGTCTCTGGCTTTGTATCACTCATTTCTGCAACTTTCAACCCGCATATTGCATTAATTAAGGATGATTTACCGGATCTAGATCGACCTATTACCATGATCCTTGGCGCTCGTAGTCCTAGCATAGCAGAACGTACATCGTTCAGTTTCTCTTGAATGTCGCCTTTAATGGGAACAAAGTTTGGGAGATTATCAACAATTTTTAGGATTTCTGTTACTAAAGATTCATTGCGGTTAATGGCCTTATTTGTCTCGTCAGAAGCAGGCATATTCAAACTCCCAGTTTAGATAGTAATTAGGTGTGAAGCCTTGATAGCAAGAAGAATGCGGAAAATCTGAATTTTATTTTATCAGGTTCGTTCTAAATTAGCAAGGAAGATAGTATATTTGCATTCATTATGACCATACCCGCTGAATGTCATAGGCATCAAAAGCCACATCGCGACTAACCAAAACAAGGGAATGATTAATCGCCTGTGCTACCAGAATGCGATCGAAAGGATCTCGATGATGCAGCGGCAAGTTAAGATAGCATTCTGTATCAGAGAATGCGATGGGCAGAACTTCTATCTTTAGTTGTTGCAACACTTCCTCTAACTCAGAGAATGAGTTTTGTAAGCTAAGTTTTCCTAAACCAAGCTTAATCGAAATTTCCCATAAGCTGGCGATACTCAACCTGAGAGCGTTACTTGGATCTTCAATAATTTCTGCTGCTTGAGAACTTAATTGTTTACTGTCTTCCAAGTACCAGAGAAGAGTATGGGTATCCAGTAGAATATTCATGTTTACATATAATCCTTTAAATCTTCTAGAGGTTCATCAAAATGATCAGACATCCAGATTTTACCTTTCCAAATTCCAAGCCCGCCTCGCTTTGTCGGCTTTTCTTGACTTAAGTTTTTAGCCTGCTTTTCGATCAAAAACTCAATATAATGAAGCACTTCTGTCTGAAGAGACTCAGGGAGTTCTGCTAATTTTTCTAAAATGACTGGCTGTATCATGGTTTCTGCTCGCGATCGCAACGCATCTACTCCATTAAAGCACCAACACCCAATGTCAGCAACAGAATACCCCATGATCTAGCCCGATCGCCCCCGCCTCCTAAATCCCGTGAAGCGAAGCTATCCCGTTCGCGAAGCGTTCCCGAAGGGTAGGGAATCGCCCCCGATCGCACTGACACCATCCTTATTTTGCAACTTGCCTAAAATCACCCGATCGACTATTCTTCCTAGTAGATATCATCTTGATATAACAACCGACAAAAACATGACAGCAATATTACCGCCTTGGATAGTTTTAGACTCCCTATTGCACAACTGGCTACTAGAAGATATCGGTAGGGGCGATCGCACAACATCGGCCTTATTTCCCGCAAACAGCATCCAGGGTACTGCTAAATGGATTGTCAAAGAAGCTGGAGTCATTGCGGGATTGCCAATTGCCGATCGCACATTTAAACTTTTAGACAGCAGCCTCAGTTTCATCCCCCAAGTACCAGAAGGGAAACTGTGCGAAAAAGGAGAAGTAATCGCCGAGATTTCCGGCAATTTCGATGCGCTGCTAACCGGAGAAAGAGTAGCATTAAACTTGGCAATGCGTTTAAGCGGCATCGCTACTTTGACTCAGAAATATGTTGACAAAATTGCCGATTTGCCCGTGCAATTAGTGGATACGCGCAAGACAACGCCAGGGTTGAGATTGTTGGAAAAATACGCGACTCAAGTCGGTGGTGCTTGCAATCACCGGATGGGATTAGATGACGCGGTGATGATTAAAGACAATCACATTGCGGCGGCTGGAGGAATTGCAGAGGCGATCGCCCTAATTCGCAATTCTATCCCCTATCCGCTGACGATCGAAGTCGAAACCGAAACTCTCGCCGAAGTAGAGACAGCTTTGCAGCACAAAGCCGATATTATCATGTTAGATAATATGTCCTGCGATTTGATGCGGCAGGCTGTGGCAATAATTCGCCAAAAGAGCGATCGGGTAAAAATTGAAGCTTCCGGCAATGTTACTTTAGAAACAATTAGAAGTGTAGCGGAAACCGGAGTTGACTATATTTCTACCAGTGCTCCGATTACGCGATCGACTTGGCTGGATTTGAGTATGAAAATTCAGAGTCATTAGTCATTAGTCAGCAGTCATTAGTGAGAGAAAATATGGCTAATACAAAATCAGGCTTTAATACCCCTTTTACTCTTTAGCCCCCCTCTGCTCGGATTTCGTTGACTCTTAAGCGATTTGAATCGCCGAATAATTCAAGAGCCAACTTATCTCTTAGCTAATGACTAATGATGATATAATGTCCGATAAATTAACCCTGATATCCCGGTCGGGGCGGGTTTTTGAGATTGTCAATTATTGGCAGGTATTGTTGGCTCACGGGCCCCTACAAAAATCGCTGTCGATCGACCGGACATGATATGACTAATGACTAATGACTAATGACTAATGACTAATGACTAATGACTAATGACTCTTAACGATTACTTCGAGATAAAATGAACCCAAAAATTTCCGTCAGGTATACAGAGGCTGCGGATTAAGCGGTAAGTATAGTGCAAGTAAGCACCGCTGACACTTGTATCGTAGCCAGTTCGGAACCACTCGCCATAGGGATCGTGGACGAAGAATCCCTCGCTGTCGTAGCCTGATGCAACTATAATGTGACCGAAAGACGTGAAGTATCCGTGGATGACAGCAGGATTTCCGCTGGCTAGCCAATCTTGAACGTCATCAATAGTTGCATTCTCGGTAAAGAAATCTTGAGCGCCGTAATCTCTAACAATTTTTGCTAAATCGTAGGGGTCCCAGCGACTGTAACCTTTGGCGATCGCATATTCGTAGAGTTCGTCTTCATATTGCCCGGTTTGTTTGCGCCGCGGCACCTTCAAAAAGTCCATACACATCGCTAATGAAGTTACATTGCAAGAACCTGTAGGATTGTTCAAGTTATCCATTTGCGATCGATAAGGAATGCCCAGCCTGACAGTTGGGGGATTCGGTTTGGGATAAAACAGAACGCTGTCTTGAGTAACTTGAGCGTGTGCTCCGAAAACATACCAAATTCCTGAACCTTTGAAAGACTCGTTGCGGAGAGCAACTCTGATGTGACCGCGAGCCGGAGCATAAGCGAGGATCTCAAACTCTTTTCCGGCTGGTATTACTTGTTTTTCCGAGTCCTGAAGTTGAGAAGACGCCAGCGGTTTTGATTTAAAAATGGTGTCTCTGAGCGTTTTCAGGATTAGGGGATGTGTGGGAATATCCTCTGGTTTGGTTTCGATCAGCTTTTTGGCTGTGACTGCTCCCAAAAAACCCGCTTCGCCGCACTTCATCAGAGTTTGAAATCGGTGGAGGGTGGCGGTAGACAGAGGGCCAAAAATTCCGTCTACAGGAGGCTTCAGTAAACCCAGGTCAATGAGGCGGCTTTGAATTTGGCCACTGAGTTCGTCGTCTGCAGCGATTGCTTTGGCATCGTACCTAATGTTTGAGTTGAGAAAGTTTTGTAATTTCATGCTTGCGTGCGTGCCCCTGTCAATCGATTTTAGATTTTAGATTTTAGATTTTAGAATTACGATGCCGATAAATCTGGTTTCCCTAGACTAAATTGCTTGCTCGTCAATAATTCCCAGTTTATCGTCTCATAAAATTACCGTAATTTTGCCGCTCAATCGATTTTAAATTTTAGATTTTAAATTTTAGATTTTAGAATTACGATGCCGATCAACCCGGTTTCCCTAGACTAAATTGCTTGCTCATCAATAATTCCCAGTTTATCGTCTCATAAAATTACGGTAATTTTGCCGATCGCACGTACCTTAAAGGCTTCATATTAATTATTTGATACAAAACCTTCAAGGCGCGGGCCGATCGAATTTCACGCACTATTGACTAAAAATCCCTCGTGCGCGTTGACATTGTTTCTGCCGAATGCCGAATGCTGTTGGACGCCGGGGAAGCAGAGGGATGGCAGAATTCCCCTGTTGAGGCGAAGTCAGATTTATGCTTCGTCGGGGCGAATTACCACAACACCCATTGCGTCGGGAGACAGATATTTGACGGCGGCTTCTCGGAGATCCTCGGCAGTCTGAGCTTGGATGCAGGCGGCATAGTTGAGGGCGGGAGCGATATCTCCTACCATCGACTGATAGTAACCGTACAAACTTGCTCGATCGCTCGGAGTTTCGTTACCAAAGATAAACCGATTTGCTACTTGAGTGCGGATGCGGGAAATTTCGGCATCTGTCACCAGTTCAGTTTGGAGAGTGCGGATGTGTTGGACGATCGCAGCTTCCACGGCTGCCAAGTTTTCTGTTGCTAGTTGAGCCGAAATTGAGAATACGCCGCCCAGCCGCTGAGTCATGTTGCTGACCGAAATAGACGACACTAGCCCTTTTTCTTCGCGCAAATCCTGAACCAAGCGAGTTGTGCGGCCGTGACCCAATATTGTCGCCAAAACGTCCAGGGCATAAGTTTCGGACATTTCCATGAAACCTGGCACGCGCCACATCACGATCAGTCGGGCTTGCTGAAGGGCAGAGTCTACAAATTCGCGGCGGACTGTTTCTGTAAACGGCGATTCTTGGCCGTAGTTCAGGATTTGGGATTCTGGGTGAAAGTTGCTGACAGCAGGCAGATTTATTTTGTTGTTTTGTGGTGTACTTTTTGCTGCAAAACTGTCTGCGACAATTTCTATTAGTCGATCGACTGGCAAATTGCCGACAGCTACGGCTGTCATGGCTCCTGGGTGATATCTGCTGCTGTGGAAATCCCGCATTTGTTGCGCTGTCAACTGTTCAATTACCGCAGTCGGGCCGAGTACCGGTCGCTTGTAGGGCAGGACTTCAAAGGCTAATTCCATCGATCGCTGATAGGTGCGGCGGCGGGGATTGTCTTCCGATCGTCTAATTTCTTCTAAGACTACCAGCCTTTCGCGATCGAAGGCGTCGTCGGGAATGCTGGCGTTGAGCAACACATCGACTTGCAGGGGAGCTAGTTCGGCAAAATCTTTAGGAGCTGTGGTGATGTAATAGTTAGTGTAATCTTGGCTGGTGGCAGCATTGGTGACAGCGCCGCGTTGCTCGATCGCGCGCTCAAATTCGCCACTGGGAATGCTGGGAGTTCCCTTAAAAATCATGTGTTCTAAAAAGTGAGCCATGCCGTTAATGTCGTCTGGTTCGACGGCTGAGCCTAAATTGAGCCACACGCTGAGGTTAACAGCATCGACCGGCAAGTGTTCGGCTATAACGGTGAGGCCGTTGGGGAAATGGCGGATTGTTGGGGCGTTGAGGGGCGATCGGGCTGAGGTTTTGAGTAGAGTTGATGTCATTGCGCTTTTAAATTGATCTTGTTCTCTATATCTTAAAGGGTCATCCGATTTTAGATTTTAGATTTTAGATTTTAGATTGATCCCACGGCTGATGGTTGGTGGGGATGTTGTCGGGGGCGATCGCGAGCGTTAATTTATCCTAATAGTTGCTTAATTCCTCAGTTTTTTTGTGATAGCAAAAGATGGAAAATCGAAGATGGAATAAAAACTTAATATTTCCACAAGCAGCTTTTCAACGATTTTGGCGATCGACTTCGGGGAAAATCGGCTTAATTTTGACTGTAGCGCTGACGATCGCGGCACTGTTGGCCCCCCTACTTTCCCCTTACGATTCGGCGGTCGATCGAGATTATTTGTCGCGCTTAGTGGCTCCTAGCGCTAAACATTGGTTTGGCACCGACAGTTTGGGGCGAGATTTGTTGGTGCGGGTGTGGCACGGATTGGGGATCTCTTTACTCGTTAGCCTGGTTTCTGTGGGTGCGGGTTTAATTGTGGGAGCGCTTTTGGGGCTCGTGGCCGGGTATTTTCGGGGGTTGCTGGAAATTGCGATCGGCACTTTGGCGGATATTTTGTTAGCTTTTCCTTCGATTTTACTGGCGATCGGCGTTGTTACCGTCACCGGGCCGAGCCTGCAAAGCGTAATTATCGCTGTCAGCCTCGTGCAAATTCCAATTTACATCCGTTTAACTCGCAGTATGGTGCTGTCTCTGCGGGAACAAGAATTTGTTTTGGCTGTCAAAGCCTTGGGCGCCAGCGACTTACGGATTATTTTTCGCCACATTTTGCCGGGAAGTCTCGCGCCTTTAGTTGTACAAGCAACTCTTTCGACTGGTACGGCGACACTAGAAGCTGCAGGTTTAGGTTTTTTGGGTTTGGGCGCACAGCCGCCGGTTCCTGAGTTGGGGACAATGCTTTCTGATGCTTTTAAGGGCGGATACGCTCTTTCGTCTCCTTGGACGATCGTGTTTCCAGGTTTGCTGATTACCTTGACTGTTCTGGGTTTCAACCTTTTGGGGGATGGCCTGCGAGACGTTTTAGACCCCAGAGGGAATTAGAGGGGAAGTGGGGGAATTTATATTTTTGCGTTTTGCCTTCTGCCTTTTACCTTCTGCCTTCTGCCCTCTGCGCCCTCTGCGCCCTCTGCGGTTCATCCCCTCTTCCTTCCTCCTCCCTCTAAAATCTAAAATCTAAAATCTAAAATCTAAAATCGACCGACTTGACTGCTGTCACGATCTACGCGAAACTTTACATACAACTGATGTATTGCTTCTACCTATTAATAACTTCTGTTAAGTTGTGACTCAAAACCTATCAATTCGTCAAAATTGATATAGCGCTTTGTCAGTCAGCCAACTCTCAAGAAGCTACTTCAGGAGGCATCGTCCCTGGCTTGCTGGTGTCGGTGTCTGTTCTCAATATTCCTATTCAGTCAGCCCGCATTATGGAAACACTAGAGTTTGTGATCTATCCAGATGGCCGCGTACAGGAAACAGTCACCGGCATTGTCGGTGCTTCCTGTGCTGAGGTAACGGCTGCAATTGAAGCTCAGCTCGGCGTGGTGCTTCACCAAGAGTCAACATCTGAATATTTCACGCAAGCGCTGCATCAGTCAGCCGAAGCGACGGCCCAAGTGGCTTTTAGCGATTGGTAATTTTTTTTGTTGAGTTCACTTAAATTTTTTTGGAATCACCATGTCACACTTTAGCCAAATTAAGACCCAGATCCGCAATTTGAATTCTTTGGAAGCTGCTTTAACTGACTTGGGTATTGACTGGAAGTCTGGCCCGACTGAGGTGCGTGGCTATCGCGGCCTAACCAGCACCGCTGAGGTCGTGATTGAGCAAAAAAACGGCTACGACGTAGGTTTTAGCTGGAACGGGACTGAGTATGAATTGGTGGCTGACTTGCAGTTTTGGCAGCAAGCTTGGTCTGTAGACCGTTTTCTGAATAAGGTGACTCAGCGCTACGCTTACCATACTGTGGTGAATGAAAGCGCTAAGCAGGGTTTCCAAATTTCTG
This sequence comes from Microcoleus sp. B5-D4, assembly GCF_036705145.1. NCBI lineage: Bacteria > Bacillati > Cyanobacteriota > Cyanophyceae > Oscillatoriales > Microcoleaceae > Microcoleus > Microcoleus sp. B5-D4. The sequence continues at coordinate 8,553 of NZ_JAUBTV010000001.1, forward strand.
AGCAAAAGCAAAATCAAGACGGTTCGCTCCGCTTGGTGGTGCAACGCTGGTGCGCTTAATAATTTTTCGAGATTTTTGCAATCTTGTTTCATCAAAGTCCGCCTGTGCGGACTTATTTACTATTGTGGGGGTCTAAATGTCTGAGCTTTCTGGACTCGGAATAGATACAGCAATTGATCGCTCTGGTTTAGAGCCGGAGTTGGGGGGTTTTTTGCGGGATGCGCCCGATCGCTCTGGTTTGGAACCGGAGTTGGGCGGCGTGTTGCGCCAAAAAGGTGTCTATGTTGATGAGATTACCTGCATTGGCTGCAAGCACTGCGCTCACGTTGCTCGCAATACTTTTTATATTGAACCGGATTACGGTCGATCGCGCGTAGTTCGACAAGACGGGGATTCTGAAGAGTTGATTGCTGAGGCGATCGACACTTGTCCGGTGAATTGCATTCACTGGGTTGATTACACCGAACTCAAGAATCTGGAAGAAGAACGCAAGGATCAGGTGATTCCTGTCGTTGGTTTTCCGGTGGATATGGCGACAGTTAAGGCCGGTGTTCGCCAGCGACAAAAGAATAAGTTGGGCGATCGTAAGTTCAAAGGTACCCATTGAAATCCCCAATTCACATCCACTGGTTAAAACCTGTGACTCAAACAACAAAAACAGCCCGCGCGGGCTGTTTTTTGTATACATTGTATAATTAAAGTTTATTTGAGAGGATGGTGCTCAGCGAGAATTTTCTCAACTCTAGCTTCGTCGATTCTGGCAGTTAATGTTGATGCCTCGTTGTTATCGCGAATGGTTTTTGCTAAAGTAAAAGACGAGCCGACAGAAAAAGTTAAACCCATACCCATAAAAGCTTTTTGCCAGGGGTCTACCTGTAAATAAATGATACCTACAGTAGTTGCGGAAAGGGCAACAATAAAAGAAACCCAGCACTGAAGTATCCAAGCATTAGTATCTTTTTGGCGTAGGATTTGTTTCTGCATAGTGCCTCTAAGTCAAATATATCTTTTGGTCCATTAACTTAAAGAATAGATAGCGTGAGTGAAGCGGTCAGGAGAGGAAGGGACAGTTTCGATAAGTGAACAGTGCGATCGGGCTTTTTACTAAAAATTAGAACGCTGTAGATAGGGTTTAAGGCTCTCGAAAGACTTGGTAGGAGTGGACAGTTTGAAAACTGGACTAAGGGAGATTGATTTAGTTGGATTCGTATTGTTAATTACTAGGGTCGGCGTTTATGGTTTGCTGCTGTATTTGTTGTAGCAAAGTTTGATAACGATGTCGTTCTTGTTCAAGTTGGGCGATCGCTTCCTCTGCACGCTGCCGTTGTTGTTCAGCTTGAGTAGGATGCTGGCAAACAAGATTTCTAGATTTTCTTTAATAGTGACAATCCATCGGAATTGTTTGGTGTTGTCTGCTATTGGTTCTCCGTCGCGATCGGGGTAGATGATTTCTGGTTTGGTTTCAGGGGTGAGTTGTTGTACCATCTGGTTTGGTGCTTGGGGATACTGGTTTGAGTATAGCGGCTGGGGAGGGTGAGGGGCTATGGTGTTAATACCAATTCTCCAAAGTCTTGCTACAATCTGCATCGTTTGATTAGGAAAAAACTTTTTAGCGACTTTGGGATTTGCCATGAGAAATAGGGCAGGATTTTCGTCCTGTCCCCTGCTCATTCTAAGGTTTCTCTCCTTAGGTGCAACACCTTTGTATATAGCTTTTGACTTTAAGAGGCTTAACTACTAACAGGCTTGTTTAAAAATCGAGTAATTAATTCAGGTTTCTTGATAAGTACGTCTAGGTACTTTAGCCGCCCGTCATAATTGTATTGAGAATTTTCCAAGAGTTTTGTTGTCAGCTCGATTATTGCGTTATATTCTGGGCAACAGCCAGGAAAAACTTTTTTGCAATCTGGCAACCGAAGTAGAGCAATATTTGCCAGTTCTGACAGTTTTTCGTGAATTTTTGCACTACGTTCTAACTCACTCTGCACTTGCTCTTCACTCGGATTTTCCCGCATCGACAAATCTACTAAATCATCTCGTTCCAATGTGGGTCGAGTAATTCTTAGAGATGCTTCCAATAAATCCATATCCATTTTCTCCCTATCAATTGAATTTGATTTCTTGTATTGACTGAATAATTTAGTTATTTAAGACTATTTCATTCAGTTATATTTTTTTGCAAACAAATAGTATGGCTCTCTTTAGCTTCAGACGATAATTTTTGAGCGGTCTGAAAATATGACCTTAAGAAATCACAACTATATTCTAACATACTTTCCACCTTATCATCCCAATCTTTATACTTCTTAATTTTCCATAGCTTTACTGTTGTGTCTTCGCTAGACGATGCAATAACTATTTCACTTCTAGAAGCTAGATTAAAACTTAATGACCAAAGTAGATTATGATGACCTTCCAGCTTTTCTCGAAAAGTGCCCTCTAAATTCCACATCTTTACTAAGCCGTCATCAAGGGCAGCAGCGATAATATTATCCTCTTTTCTACTAAAAGCTAATCCCTCTATTACACTCCCCGACGAGGTAATAGTTCTTATTTTCTTATTTGCCTTAACATTCCACAATTGAATATTTCCATCGTCATCACTAGAGGCAAGAATAGTACCATCTCCATTAAATTTTACAAAGGTAAGGCGACCTTGATTATCATGCTTGCCTAGAGTTATCACTTCTTTAGGCTCATTTTTATTAGGATTAGGTTTTATATTCCATATATTAACCTTATTATCATTTCCAACAAATGCAACTTTTGAACCGTCGGGACTAAAGTCTAGTTTTAGAAGTCTTCCTTGATTAGCCAAAAAGTCAATTTGGTTTCCTGTTGTAACATCCCAGATCCTTACAGTGCCATCTCCACTACAAGAAGCAACTTTGTTTGCAACGGGGTTCCAATTTACGTCATAGACTGCATCTGTATGACCCGTAAGATTTTTACTGAACTTCCCGCTAGCATCCCAAATTTTAACTACTTTATCACTACTAGCAGATGCAATGGCACCGTCATGGCTATAGTCTATACTCCAAACTGTCTGTTTGTGTCCTAAGTCTTCAGACAGGGATTGTAAAAATTTTCCTTCAGCATCCCATAATTTTATAGAACCATCCTTACTGCCAGTAGCGATAGTTTTACCACTTGGGCTAAAACTCACAACTCGAACAGCGTGACTATGTTCTAACCGATTATATTCCCGCACTTTAGCGATTACAGACTTAAGCTCATTCGGAACTATCGCATCTTTACCCTTAAGTTTTTCTAAGGTAGAGAGTGATTTGATTGCCGCTATCATTGCCCCAAGCTGATCTTTCTGATTAAATAATGTTTGGGGTGTAGATATCAAGGTTCCAATAGTCATGGCTTCCTGTTCTCTCTTCTGACTTGCAAGTACATTGGTTAGTAATCCCAAACCAAGTGTAAATGTTAGAAGGATACTAGATGCGATCGCCCATTTCGTTCTCTGCTTTTGAGCCTTAAGTTTTTCATCCGTCAGTTGTATTTCCCTTTCTAGTACCTTTATTTCATCTTGAATCTGCCGATCGCGCCTACCCACACTCTTCTGTAAAAAATCCCTCTCATCCCCAGTCAAATCCGGCTGCACCCTCTTCTGCCACTCCTCAACCTCCGCCAATCGCGCACCTGTCAACAGCGCATCATCTGACTTACCATAAGTTTCTTCCCACTCCCGACAAGCTCTCTCTAACCGCCGACGAATCCGAATATTCTCCAGATCCTCTTCAATCCAATTACTCAGTAACTTCCAGCGGCACAACAGAGCTTCGTGAGCCACTTCCACCGTGTTTTCATCCACAATAATTAAACGCTGCTGCGCCCCAGCCAACAACCCAATTACCCGATCTAACTGCTCTAGAGAATCCGCGATCGCCCTCAATCTATCCCAATCAGCCCGCCGGCGCGTTACCTCCGTACCCTCACCCAACTGCACCAATTCCATAAACAGTTTGCGTACAAAAAGGCGATCGCCATCACTAAGACTTTGGTAGATCACATTAGCTCGATTTTCCAAAGCCCCTTGAACACCGCCAATTTCTTCATAGCCTTTTTTTGTCAGTAAGGGCTCTGGTGATTCTGGTTTTTCTATGCAGACTCGCCACAACTCTTTCAAAGCGTATTGTAATAACGGTAATGCTCCCGGTTGACCGGCCACATCTTGGGCAATTTGGGATACTAACCCTCGCTCAAATTTGACCCCGTGCAGTTCTGCCGGTGTCTCGATCGCCTCTGGCAACTCTTCAATCCCTAGCGACTTGACAATATAAGTTGTAGTCGGAATGTGATTAATCAAATTTAAAACTTCTGGATAATTAGCGCAGCGAATTAAAAAATCTCCACGAAGTGCAATAATCATCCGACTCTTTCGCTCAGTATCCTTCATCTCCTGTGCGATCAGGCGGATAAAACCCTGTCGCTCGGCTTCATCTTCACAGAGAGTAAATACCTCCTCAAACTGATCTATAAAAATTACAAAAAGCTGATTCTGCTCTCGATGTCGAGCTAGAATATCCACCAGTTTTCCGAGGGGGTGCTTACCAGGAGTAAAAGATTCAACCGGCCACTGACTGCTACCAGGAATTCTATCCCGACTTAAGTCTGGCAGCAATCCCGCTTTTATTAAAGAAGATTTGCCCGAACCAGAGTAGCCGATAACAGATAGAAAACGGCTATTTGTAAGGTGAGTAATCAGCGTCCGAACTGCTTCATCCCGCCCACAAAAATACTTCTCTTGTTCAGCTCCAAAAGCTGAAAGTCCCAGATACGGATTTTGGCGATCGAAATTAATTTCAGTAGCCGAAGTCTCTAGTTGCGGATACGTTACCAGAGTAATGCAGCGGCCCCAGCCCATACGAATCGCTTCTTGCCCCCACTGAGTGCCCTTAAGTTCATTGCTGATATAATCAAATAGGCGATCGCCACTGACCTGCCCATTTCTACTAGCATTTTCCGATGCCAAACCCTTCAGCAAAGCTCCTGTAAAAATGGCGTGCGCTTCCCCAGCCAAAGCTTTTACAGTCTCAAAACTCCGGCAAGCCGTAATTAAATAATAATCCTTTTGTGTACTGAAAGCGGTTAAAGTTTGTTGCACTAGCTGACTTTCAAGAAAATATCCACTATGACAGCAGTCCAACAACATTACCAAACTGCTCAGATCCGACTTCTTAATTAGCCGATTGAGGCTTGACAAATCAATCCCGTATTTATAATTGACCACCTGTCTTCCCACCATTTCCACCTGACAGTCGGAAGTAGCCAATGCTCCTTTTTGCTCCCCCAAGTTATCAAAAAAAGTCAGACCGTGACCCGCAAAATAAATCAGTACATCACTTTTCGTACCTTGTTCCAAGAGCAAAGTTTGCAGAGCTTCACATACCTCATCAGCAGAAACGCTTTTTTGCTGTGCTACTTCAAAACGTTGGGTCTCAGCGTTCCAGCGATGTGGCAGTCGAGTAACAGTATACTGGCCATATTCCTCTAATACCCGTGCAACAACTTCAGCATCAGTAGCCGCTTTAGAGAGGGGTTTGAGGTTGGAGCTTTGATACTGAGCAATACCAATAACAAGGGCGTAACGAGCCATTTAGTTCAACCTGGATTTAAAAAAATACTGCCTTAGTTGACACGCACCCTAAATAGCTGTTTTAATTCTATCGCTAGAATAACTCAACTTTTCGGAAGCAAGCTCGATCTTTCAGCAAACTCTACAAAAACTTAACAAAAGGTAACATTATGTCAGAATTACAGCGTTTCGCTTTTAAAGAAGGTTCTGAAGTGTACGAAGTCACAATTGACGAAGCCGCAACCTCAGAGGAGGATAGTCCTTTTGATGAAGTGAGAGACGTGCGAAGCGATGCACTTAATCGGATGCAGCAAGCTCGCCTGCTAATTCGCAATTATGCTATGTATGCTGTGACGGCTTTTAAAGATTTTGGTGCGGCTGAGGTTGAAGAGGTAACACTTAAATTTGCCATCAAAATGGGTGGAAAAGCCGGCATCCCCTACATTACTGAAGGTTCAGCAGAAAGCAACTTAGAAGTTGAGGTAAAGTGCAAGTTTCCTAAATCGGCTGCAAGCGAAAAGTCTTAAACAGTTTTTAATCCTTAATCGCAGCTAATTAAGTAAACCCAACTAACAACACAGAATACGCACTTTTTCTTAGTCCGCTTGGAGTGGAATTCGTTTGACAAGTAGCGGTTTCAACCGCCGAGTGATGCGTTCCTTCAATACCCAGATACCCGACTTCTTCAAGAAATCGGGTATCTAAAGCAACCTAATTAGCTCCTAAAAGCGCTACGGATTACTTATTTTTTTGCTGAGTCTTCGCTTGTTCGATCGCAATTTCCCTCACTGCTTGGAAAGAGTTCAAATTCGATGAGCCCTCAATCGCCTTCACCGCCAAATCTTGCACCTGTTTCAAAGCAGAATCCAGTTGTTTCGACAAGCTAGCAAGGCGCGCATCTTGATTTTGAATTGTCTGCAACATCCCTTGAATTTGCAGTTCATAATTTTGCTTTTGCCCTTCGATATCTTTAGCAAACAAATCAGCCTTAACTTTAGCTTGATAATTGCCAATATTGCGGCCGTTATCTTTCCCATTCTTGATATTAGCTTCCAGTTCTTTCGGAAAAGCTTCTACCTTAGCTTTAACCTCAGCATAAAGTTTTTCCCGTTCCGAAATAGATTTTTCGCGTTCCGCCCACTGTTTCTCCTGTTCTTGCTGAAACTCTTCGATTTCTTGATACAGCCTTTTCTGGCGCTGTTCGTATTCTTCGATGTCCAGATTTCGCTGAAGATTCAAATCATAATCATACAACTCTTCATCCCGATCGCGAGCTTTTTGCTGATTCTCATTGCGTTCTTTAACGGCCAACTTTTGCAGTTCCTGCTCTTTTTCCCAAGCTTGCCGGCGTTCCAACAATTCCTGTTCAACAGTTTCGCGCTGTTCGCTGAGTTCGCCAGCAAAAGTTTTCGCGCTTTCTTCGTACTGTTGAATTAAATTGTCCAGCGTATCTTCTGCAACATCTTCTAAACTGTGCAACTCTTGCAGTTGTTGAATTTCCTCGCCCACAGTGCGCCGCAATTCTTCGACTTTAGCAGCTTCTGAAGTTAATTTTTCAGACAACTCGCTGACAGCCCCACCAAAGCCAAATTGCAGTAAAATTAAATTGTCGATTGTGGACTGCATTTTTTGTGGATTTTGAGTTAAAGCCATTGGTTTGTGTGCCTCCACAATAGGTTTTTCTGGGGCTGGTTTTTGCTTTTGGGAAGCGTTTAGCTGTTGGATTTGCGATTCTAACTGCGCTTTTTCTTGCGCTGCTTCCTTGTACGCTTCTAAAATTTCAGCCTTGGTACTTTTGTCGCTAACTTTTTTGTTCATGACTTTTCATTTCTTAATAGCGTGGAAAATTTCTGTCATTTTTTCGTAAGGTGTGTATTGCACACCCTACTAGGTTTTAAGCTTTGCTGGCAAAAGCTTTCATTGCCAAATCTTGCGCTTGCTTCATCGTGGCTTGCAGTTGCGCGGAAATTTCGGCAATTTGTTCGGTTTGTCGCTCAATTGTCTGCTGTAGAGATTGCGCTTTCAATTCATATCCTTGCTTAGTGCTTTCCCATTCTTTCTCCACTAAATCTGCCTTGACTTTAGCTTCGCGGGAAACTTCTTGAATTGCTTCTTCTTTGGCTTTGACATAAGCCTGTTTGAGTTCTTCTTCAAATCCGGCGGCTTTTCTTTGATTCTCTTCAAACTCCGCTTGATTGTCGCTGAGGACTTTTTCCCGTTCCACCCAATTTTTTTCTTTTTCGCGGGTAGATTCTTGCAAATGCCGTTCTAGTTTACGCTTCGTTTCTTCGTATTCGTCGGTTTCGATTTTGCGAGTGCGCTGTAATTCGTATTGATAATCTGCTGTTTCTTCTTGGCGCTTTTTAGTCAGGAGTGCAGTTTCTTCTTGAACTGCTGCATCAAATTCTTGCTGTTCTTTTTCCCAATTTTTGCGTTTTTGGGTCGTGTCTTTTTCGATAATTTCGCGTTGGTTAGCAGCGTTTTGTTCGAGCAGGGTCAATTTTTCTCGGTGCTCTTGAGTTAAAATGTGGAGGGCGTCTGCTACAACTCGGATTTGCTGCAACTCTTGCAATTGTTGGGCTTCGATTTCGATCGCGCGTTTTAATTCGTCTAATTTGGAAGATTCCGCCTTTAGTTTTTCGGAAAGTCCGCTGATGATGCTGCCGAAATCTAATTGCAAGTCCGCCAAGCCTTTGACGATGCTGTCAATTGTGTAGGTGGAAGCGACTTCGAGGAGTTGTTTGTTTTTGGCTTTTTCGGCTGACTGTTCTTTGGTTTCGACTTTGGATTCGATCTTTTTTTTGTCTGCTAAAATCTGCTGAAAGTTTTGCAAAATTTGGGCTTTGCTATCCTTGGCAGTTGCTATTGTCATAATGTTTGCTTCTCCTGATTCTAATTTTTAGAGATTTTTTAGTGAAACGTTTTCAGTTATTCAAAGTTGCGGAGTTGGCTGAGAATAGCTTGGTATTTTCTGGCTGCGTCGGGTTTTTCTTCGGGATTGGCGCTGGCTAGAGTTCTGAGAATTTTCCAGCAGCGATCGCACCGATTACCTTCCCAGCAGCCGCACTCATCAATTATACTCAAAAGTGCGCCTTTTAGCAATTGATTTTCGGCTAACAAAGCTCGGTAATTCCGCTGGACTGATTCGGCTACTAAAGTCATGTGCTGGAAGTCTTCGGTGAGACTTTCAATGTCGTTAACTGCGTCTGTCCGAATTTGGTCTAGCAGCTCCAGATTCTCTCTCAAACGGCTTTCTTGCAGGTTTGGTTTGGTTTTTAGCTTGGTTAATTTCTTCATTTCAGTCTGTTGTAACAGTTATGGCAAAGGCGCGATTAAATCGCGCCTTTACAACAAAATTAGAACAAGTCAGCAGTTAATTGGTCTTCGGCTGGCGGCAGCGACATACTGCCGTTGGAATTCAAAGCCATAGCATCGTTTTCACCGCCAGCGTGAGCAGCCATCAAGCAGGCAACTTGCTGCGCCGGCAGGTTATCTAAACACACCATTGCTTTTGTTCCTTCTAAGTCAATCATCCGCGATTGATTGCTAGAATCTGACAAAACTGCTGCTGCTTGGTCGATAACAGCCCAATCTTTCCGCTCGTTCCAAGACCATTTCAAGCTGTAGTAGTTGATCGGTTTTACTACTCCGCTGTCGTCGGGTTTCTGACCGGAATGCTTGACAAATTCGGGAACAAAAATCCCGGTTGCAGGTTCTACGCCGCGAGATTGAACTGATGCTACCAAGCGGTTAAAATCGTTCAAGCTGCGGTTTTTGATGTATGTCACCATGACTACTCCTTGCGGCAATTCGCCACTTTCTGCGACAAACCACAGTTGACCCCACAATGTGTGGGAAGTTTGACCGAGGGAACCGAAGAATTTGGAGAATTTGAGGATTGTCATGGAACACTTGGAACCGTAGTCGGTGTCGCCGATCGCCCACTGGCCACTTTGGCAATTGTTACGTACTGCGATCGGGATTTCCGGTACTAGCAAAGCATTGCTCGGTTTGGCACCAAATACTGAAAATGTAGGTCTTTCTTGTGTTTTAGTAGTCATTGTTCCTTTTTCCTTAGTTATTGATTTATGTTCAGACAATTAGGAATCGGTAATTGGGAATGGGGAACTCACAAAAATGGAGTTATTTTTCTTCCCTCTTCCCTCTTCCCTCTTCCTTCTTCCTAACATCCGTTACATCCGTTACATCCGTTACCGAATCCGTTGCCGAACTTCCTTCTTCCTTCTTCCTTCGATTACCTAATGAGATGTGTTGTCGCTTTTGGTTCGGGATAGGTATACTCAAGCATCGCCTCTTGTTGAGCTTTGATAATCCGCAGCGCGGCGAGCAAATGCTCTAACGTTTCTAGGTGCGCTGGGGTGAAGTGGATGCTGAAGCCTTCGCCATCCCGCGCGTAGCCGGGACAAACCAGTGAGGCTGAGCTTTGTTCTTCGTGGGTGGCGATGTATAGCCAGTCATCGTCTTCGAGCTTGTAATGCGTGTCTGTCCAGGTTCTCAGCATTTGCGATCTGCTCCTCCTTATTTGCTGCGTACAAGCGTTTTGACGCCCAGCGCTTCTCACTCCTGGGAAGTTGACGACGCTATATGTAGCGTGTGAGCTAGGCTAATTTGCACTCTTAACCCTACCAGTCAGGGTTGGTAGGTTGATTAAACCGTCAACTAACCTCATGGTAGCGCGGGTTGATTTTCCCGTCAAGTATTTTGTTGAACTTTTCATCAAAACAGGCTAGAATGCTTGTCAGGAGGCAAAAAACCGTGGAACAAACATTTGGAAGACTGATCCGTCAAGCTCGCAAGGACAAAGCTTACTCACAACGTGAGCTAGCAGCTATGCTAAGTGTGGATTTTACTTATTTGTCGAAGTTGGAGAACGATCGAGCGGATTATGCGCCAAAAGAGGACGTAATCCGAGCATTAGCGCGGAATCTAGACATAAACGAAGAGGAATTGATTTTCTTGGCGGGGAGACTACCGCAGCAGTACGAAGCGCTGCTGAAGCAGAATCCGAAGGAAATGCAGGCTCTTTTCCGCCGGATGCAAGAAAATCCAGATTGGCTCAAACAATCTTTTGAAGCGTAAGAGAGGCCCCTCATAGTGAGTATTTTTAAGCCGTATTGCTTCTATCCCAAAGAATCGATCGAGCGTTTGGCAAATGACATCTTGATGCAGATGCAGAAAACGCAAAATTTTGCTCCGAGATGGCCTTTTGATGCGACAACGGTTGCTGATTTTCTGGATTTGGGCGTAGTTTGGGAGTGCATTGAGCCGGATGAAGAAGGTGCGATCGCGGCGAGGATTTTGCCGCAGCAGCGGTTAATCGAAATCAACGAACAGATTCTCGAAAAACCGCCGGGGTTCATCGAATCGACGATCGCCCACGAAATCGGCCACTGGGTGCTACACGTCAATCAAGACGAAGCAGACGGCACTGTGGAACAGTTGGAATTAAACTTAGGCAATGAAGGAAAAACGGCGTCTGATGTCGAGGAACCGTTTGTTTGTCGGGGTGCGAGTGCTGATAATAAGGTTTTGTCGATCGAATGGCAAGCGCAATATTTTGCAAGCTGTTTGTTGATGCCTCGGTGTATTTTGGAGGAAAAAAGACAGGGCCGCGATTTAACTAAGTGGTCGCATTTATACAAAATGAGAGATGAATTGGGAGTAAGCATTTCCAATTTGACAAACCGCTTGCAAGAATTCGATTGGATTTACATTCCCAAGGGAACGCGCGAGATTTATGCCGGGAAAGATGCCGCAAATGGACAGCAGCGGTTGTTTGGATAAAAGTGCGATCCTCTTCGAGGGCTGCGCTAACGAATTGGAGATTTGAGATTTGGAAGCGATTCTCAAATTTTTAGGGGTGTGAGGAATGACGGAAACAGATTTAGAGAATAGTGAAGAAGACCGAAACTGGAGACAAGACAAGCTGCTGACTATTGATGAAATCGAGAGGCTTCAGAGAGGGGGTGAAAACATTCATTTACTCAAAGGTAAACGCAATGCTTCAAAAAGAGACCTCTACAAAGACACAGAAGGGAATATTTATGTTAAACCTAAAAGTGGTATTGGGGCCGGTGAATTCACGGATTTGAATATTAATGATTTTTAATTAATTAATTAATCAAAGAGGAGCGGGCTGATGGAGTCAGAAATTTACTCTTACTTTATGTTGACGGGAATGGAATTCGATCCAGATGAAGTGACTGTAAAGGTAAGCATCAATCCAACTGAAACTTGGAGGAAAGGGGACTTAATTAATCCTAGGGGTACTAGACGGCATCAGGAAAATGGTTGGAGCGTGTATTCTAAAATTGAAAAATCTGCTGACTTAGAAGAACACATTAATTCGGTTTTAGAACAGCTTCAGCCCGGGTGGGTTCCTTTGCTTGAGTTGTGCAAGTGTTATGCTGCGGAGATTGCTTGTGTCATTTATTATCGAAGAGGCAGTGTACCAGCCATACATTTCGATCGAGATATTGTCGCTCAAGCAGCTAAACTGAATGCAGAAATCGATGTTGATTTCTATGTTTTGCCAGAAGAAAGTACATCGGACAAAGCAGTAAGTAGGTAAGGCGATCGCCATTTATGCTCATTGCTTCCTCCTGTGGTATAGTGTGAATGAAAAAAATCAGGGCTTACGCATGGGGGCTAGAAACCCGGTTTCTACGAGTTTTGCATTTACTCAGGAGAAATAGACAAAGAAACCGCGTTTCTGAGGTCAGGGTGCGTAAGTCCTCAACATTTATACTGTTCAAATTATGCTGACAAATATCAGTCTCGTTCTCGAAGCTTGTGAGGAATTAAATATCCCTTACGAAATCCTGCATCCTTCCCAAAACTTGATTAGACTCAAACAGGGCGGCGAAGAATATTATTTTGTCAATTACATGACGGCATTTAACAGCGCGTCAGTAGCAGAGATTTTTAAAGACAAAGAATATACCTATCAACTATTAAACGGTAATATAAATACTCCCAGAACTCTCGGTTTTGTCTCGCCTCACTGCGAGGAGAAGTATAAAAAGTATTTGAGTTTCCCAGATATTGAATCAATAGTTTTAGAAGTAAACAAAAAATTCGATTTCCCGGTGATTCTCAAAAGAAATCGCGGTGCTGGTGGCAACAATGTTTTTTTATGTAAAACTAGAGAGCAAATTAAAGAAGCCCTAGAAATTATATTTAACGTCAACAGCAAAGATTATGACTATGTGGCCCTAGCTCAAGAATATATCGAAATTGCCCACGAATATCGGGCTGTATTCTGCAAAGAAAAGCTAGTTTTGCTGTACGAGAAAGACAAATCTCAGGCTAAATTTGCGGGCAATTTAAGCCCGCTGCACTGGGAAGGTGCAAAAGCCAAACATATAATTAATCCCACTCTAATGTCTGCAATTGAAGATTTTGTTAAACCTGTTTTTGAGGAAATTTCGATTAATTATGCTGGGCTTGACATAGCAATCGATAAAAAGGGAGCCTATTGGTTAATTGAAATTAACTCAAGTCCTAATTACGATATTTTTGTCAGAGATAACGATCGCCAAATTGTCGTAACAATGTTTAAAGGCATTCTGGATACCTTAATTGTTAACAAAAAGCCGTAAATGCTCGATTTTAAAAGGACATAAACTATGGACAGTCAGCAGCTTAGAAAACTCATCAGCCAGCCCGAAGGTTTGAAATTAGATTTCAAACGGGAACTGCACAAACTAAAAGACCCCAATAAAGATGATGCCAAGAAGCAATGCGATGAGTTCATCAGAGATATTCTATCACTCACTAATGGCAATGTTAACACCGCTGAGCAAAAAGGCTATCTAATTATAGGGGTTGGGGATGAGTTAAGGCCTGATGGTACGAGAGACTTATTTGATGTTAGCAACCTGCTAATCCCCAAACAAATTCTGCAAAGGGTTAACCCTGCCTGTGAGCCTCCTATTCCAGATGTTCACTGTGAAACAGTTGAGATAGATGGCAAAAATATTTTCGTGGTTTCTATCCCGCCGAGTCCCCATTTACACCGGACGATCAGAGATTTAACAACACGGAGTACAACTTATCCTGCTGACACTGTTTTCATCAGGCGAAATGAGGAAATATTTCCGGCAACTCCAGAAGAGTGCGATGTTATTCTGAGGGAAAAGGAGCGAGTCTTTGCCAAACCGAGGCGTGAGAAATACGATAATCTTACTCGCAGCAGTGTGGTGGAGTTTGTAGGGCGAGAACAGGATATTGAAAAGCTGGATGAGTTGTTTCAGCAACAGAATAATCTTCCTGCTGTCGCGATTATTGGCATGGGCGGGGTTGGCAAAACAGCACTTGCCGATCGCTATGGGCAGCGACATTTAGAGGGGTTAGGTGACGGTGCCGGCGGTGTTTGTTGGATTGATGTCAGAAATGGAGATGTAGGGCTTCAAATTGTTAGTTTTGCGCGGAGTCTCTTAAACCTGAAGCCGCCAGAGGATTTTGATTTACCAAATCAGTTGAGGTACTGCTGGCAAAATTGGCCATCGGGAGATGTGCTGATTGCGTTCGATGATGTCACAGACTACAAGCAGGAGGTAAAGCCTTATTTGCCACCAAAATCATCTGGGTTTAAGGTGCTGATTACATCGCGGGAACAGTTGGGGCGAGGTTTGGCGTATTTGCCATTGGATGAACTGAAAGCAGAGGCGGCACTGAGACTGTTGGAAGTGCTGATTGAAGATGGCGATCGCTTTCAACAGGAATTAGATGTTGCCGAACAAATATGTGAGTGGCTTGGCTATTTGCCCTTGGGGTTGGAATTAGTGGGGTGTTATCTTTATAATCGCCGGGATTTGTCGTTGGAGGCAATGCTGTCTTTACTGGAGGAAAAGCGACTCAGACACATAGCTGTCCAAAAACCTGACCCGACAATGACTGCCCAATTGGGGGTAGCTGCTGCCTTTGAGTTGAGTTGGGAGCGATTATATGAAAACGCCCAAAAATTGGGCTGTATGCTGAGTTTATTTGCCTTAGCTGACATTCCTTGGTGGCTAGTGAAAGGAGCATACCATTATCTGCTCACCTCAGAAGATGAGGAAATTGATTTAGAACTTTTGGAAGAAGCTAGAGCTGATTTATTGAATTGCCATCTGCTAAAGTATACGAGTGATACAGCCTGTCGTTTGCATCCCCTAATTCGAGAATTTTTGAGGGGGAAGCGAGAAGAGTCAATAGAAGTGAATGAACTTAAAGAAGCATTTGTAAACGCCACATGGGCAGTAGCGGATCAAATCCCTGATTCACCCACTTATCAGCAGATTCAAATAGCTGCCCCTGCTATTCCCCATGTGGCAGAGATAGCCAAAGACAAAGAGTTAAGGGATTTACTGAATGACAAGTATTTAACAGTGCCTTTTGTAGGCTTGGGTCGATTTTATACAGGTCAAGGATTATACGATCAAGCATTACCTTGGTTTGAGCAATGTCTATCCGTAACTCGATCGCATTTTGGGTCAGAGCATTCCCAAGTGGCAACAAGCCTCAGCAATTTGGCTTGCGTCTACAAAGCTCTAGGTCGCTATAGGGAAGTTGAACCCCTATTAGTAGAAGCTTTGGAACTAGACAAACGCTTACTCGGAGAACAAAATGTTTGCGTATCAATCAGTTTAATCAATCTCGCTAGCCTGTACAACCTTCAAGGTCGTTATGATGAAGCTGAAACTATGTATTTGCAAGCCTTATATCTAAGCAAATACTGGCGTGAAGAAGACACTAATCTTCTCATAACCTGCTTGAACCATCTGGTAGCACTATATTTTGAACAAGATGAATATGAAAAAGCTGAATCTCTGTTAATGCGATCTATAGAGGAGAGCAAAGATTTTAGCAATGTTAACCACTTGCCTAATTTACTAAGCTATATAGCACGTATTTGCAAGCATCAGCAACGCTACGCTGAAGCTGAAAATTTTTATAAGCAAGCCTTGGAAATAACAAAGCAATTACTGGCAGAAAACCATCCTGATGTCGCAACACACCTGAATAATCTAGCACTGTTATACCTTGAAAAATATCATCCCAGTGAAGCAGAACCCTTATTAATCCAAGTTTTGGAAATGAGGAAAAAAATATTGGGAGAAGACCATCCCGATCTGGCAATAACTCAGCATCATTTAGCACATTTATATGATACTCAATGTCGCTATAATGAAGCAGAGCCTCTGCATTTACAAGCTTTAAAAACAAGAATTTACTGGCTAGGAGAAGAACATCCTGATGTTGCTATTAGTCTAAATGATCTAGCTTATTTATATTACTGTCAAGGTCACTACAGCCAAGCGGAGCCTTTGTTTGTAAAAGCATTACAAATTAGAGAAAGCTGCTTGGCAAAAGACCATATTCAGGTACAAATTAGCCTCAAAAATTTGGCTTGTTTTTATTTAGATCGGGATCGCTATAGTGAAGCGGAACCGCTAATGCTACGACTTTTTAAAATTCTTCAGCGAAAGTTAGGCTCTAAACATCCTGAAACTATTGATTGTCAGGAAAGCCTTGAAATGCTTCGCCAACGCCTCAACTACGCAGAGATAGACTTGGCAAATTTTCAACATAAAGGTAAGAAAGGAAAATCTCCTAAAAAGCGAAATAAATTCTGGGAACTGTAAAATTTATACAATACTGTTTGGGGCGGTGCGTGAGTGCAAATAGTCTCATCATCTAGATTCAAATATTTATTGCTCTCACGCACCCTACAGCTACAAACCTTAGATTACATCCTCTCCAATACCTTAATCCCCAACAACTCCAAACCCAACTTCAAAGTCCTCGCCGTCAAATCGCACAAAATCAACCGCGAAGTCCGCAACGGTTCCTCAGCTTTCAAAACCGGACATTGCTCAAAAAATTGATTGAACTTTTGGCTCAATTCAAACAAATACTGACAAATTCGATTCGGCAACAAATCGCCGCCAACCGCATTTATCACTTCATTCAACTGCAATAAATGTTTGGCTAAAACCAACTCTGCATCAGACTGCAAGATTACTTTCGCACCAGCATCTAAATTATCAAAATCAATCTCACCTTTGCGGCGAATTCCTTGCACGCGCACGTAAGCATACAGCATATAAGGAGCGGTATTTCCTTGCAATGCGAGCATTTTGTCGTAACTGAAAATATAGTTGCTGGCGCGATTTTGACTTAAATCGGCATACTTAACGGCACTCAAACCAACTGTTCGAGATACGTTAGCAATAAATTCCTCAGTTTCTTGTCTTTCTTCGACTTTTAATCTCTCTTCTAAATCTTGGCGCGTGCGGACGATCGCCTCATCTAACAAATCCTGCAACCGCACTGTTTCCCCAGAACGAGTTTTGAGTTTTTTGCCGTCTTCTCCCAATACCAAACCGAAGGGAATGTGGACAATTTCGACATCTTCAGGAATCCAACCGGCTTTTCTGGCTACTGCAAATACTTGGGCAAAATGGTTTGCTTGTCCTGAATCTGTGACATAAATTAACCGCTTTGCATTGTCTTTTTGGATGCGGTAGCGCACTGCTGCTAAATCTGTTGTGGCGTAATTGTAGCCGCCGTCGGTTTTCTGCACGATTAGCGGCAGTGGTTCGCCTTCTTTGTTGGTGAAACCGTCTACAAAAACGCATTTCGCGCCGTCACTTTCTACTAGCAAACCTAAGTTGGTTAAATCTTCGACTACAGCGGGCAATAGAGGATTGTAAAACGATTCGCCGCGTTCGGTTAATTTGATATCGAGCAAGTCGTAGATTACTTGGAATTCGCGGCGAGATTGATCGCACAGCAATTTCCAAGCGCGGCGGGTGTCTTCGGCGCCTGCTTGCAGTTTTACTACTTCTTGGCGGGCGGTTTCTTTGAAGGTTTCGTCTGTGTCAAAGCGCTGTTTTGCTTGGCGGTAAAATGCGACTAAATCTCCTAAGTCTAGGGCGTCAGCGGTTGTGAGGGCTTCGGGGTGAACTTCGCGCAAGTATGCGATCAGCATTCCGAATTGCGTGCCCCAGTCGCCGATGTGGTTGATTCTGAGTACGTCGTGGCCTTGAAATTCGAGGGTGCGGGCGATCGCATCTCCGATGATTGTCGATCGCAAATGTCCGACGTGCATTTCTTTGGCTATATTCGGACTCGAAAAGTCGATCGCGATTGTCTGAGGCGTTTTCGCCGGTTCAATCCCCAAACGCGAGTCGGCGGCGATCTCACTAATTTGCGCTTCCAAATAAGCCGGTTTCAGCTTCAAATTGATAAAACCAGGCCCGGCGATTTCTGGGGTTTCGCAGATGTCAGTAATATCTAGGTTTTCGATGATTGTCGAGGCGATCGCCCGTGGGGGCTTTCCTAACTTTTTCCCCAAACTCATCGCCGCGTTGCACTGAAAGTCCCCAAAGTTGGGATTGCTGGCGGCGGCTAGCATCGGATCTGCACCTGCATAACTTTCGCCGAATGCAGCGGTGAATGCTTTTTCAAATTTTGCTTTTAACTGTTGGGCGATCGAGTTCATCTTGAATATTTTGATTGGATGTTTATTTTAAACTCTAGATTAAGCACTTTGTGGCAATAATACTCTCACTACTTAGGTAATTTCCCTCTGGTTCTCTCCCTCTGGCCCTCTCCCCCTCTCCTCACCTAGTAGGAAATTTTGTACTTAGCTTTGAGCTGCTGATGCGATCAAAATCATTGGCCGTGATAGCACAGAGTACATTTTATCACAGTTGCGATCGCTACACAAATTAAAAATTATCACATCAAGTCCATGATCTCGATCGCTAGATAATTTTGTTAAATCGCTTACATTAAGGTATGTTAAAATTTTTTCAATGCTCCCAAAAATCCTACGAAAGGAAGTAGTTATGTTATCTCAACCAATTTTTGGCGATCGCTCTCTGACAATCGCCTTTTATCAAGCAGTAATCGCTCGCTTCTACGACGGTTTCAGTCTCTCCACCCAAGCACTATTACGAGAGTGTACCCTTGGCTTCGCTCCTTGTCCCGATGGAGTCAAAACCTTTTTCATCATCGCGCCAAGTCTCGATGCAGCAGAGCAACTAATTGACAAAATGGACAGTATTTTGGAGCGAGTTGCCGAACTCATGGCTGGAGTCGGACAAGTTGCCCTGTGCATAGTTCCCCCCGGCAGCGAAGCAGAGCAACCGATAGATCTGCAAGACTTAGAAAAAGTTCCCCCAGATTGTCTGGCTTGCAAATTCTTTACAATTATATGGGCCGATGCTGCGGCCGATCGGTAAAATTGACACTTAGCAACCAGCAACTCAACACGGTTCGGCCCAAGCTGTGCCCGTGGTGGCGCGGGGTATATTGTCTGTTAGTTACAATCCCTGGAATTATCGGGCAAAGCGTGTAGGTAATTCGATCCTTGGCAAGGTTGCACTCGCAATCTTTGGCAAGTGTTAAACCAGACAAAATATATATCAAAGGTCCGCTTGTCAGTCGCTCAGATTTTTACCTGCCGGCTCCAACAGCCGTGCATCTACTTTTTACATTCCCAATAAAGGCTACCAAAAAGCCGCATCAACTCTCCTGGGTGTCTCGCTTCAAAATACAGCAGCAGGAATTAGGCGGAAGCGCTGGAAAATAGATTTTTGCGAAATATCTGCTGATGTTCAGAATAAGCAGAAATATTCTCAAAAATAGATAATAGTTCCGCAGGTTTACCTCAGAAACCCGGTTTCTAGCCCCGCGCTTCATATTCGCGGTTCGCTGGGAAATTGACAGAAAATAGGCTGTTTGTGGGAGAGTCACCAGCTAGAAACAGATCACAGATTTACTCAAAAAAAGATTAGTTTTCCAGCGACACCCCGGGCAGTGCAGAGCGATCGTACCACAGGCTCATAGAATTTGTTAAAAATTTTAGTTGAAAATTGGAATTATTAAATTTTATGCCTAACATTGGGGATAAAATCTAAGATTGAAATTCTCAAATCTGAAATCAAGGAATCATGGTAAAACTGACACCGAACCCCAGCTTTAGTTTAACAATTCGCGTTGCTCTGCCGAATCGGCCGGGAATGCTGGCAAGCGTCACCAGTGCGATCGCATCTGTCGGCGGCAACTTCGGCCAAATCGACTTGATCGAGCAAACCCGTGCCACTACCGTTCGTGATATCACCGTCGATGCTTACAGCCTCGAACACAACGAAGAAATATTGCAAGCAGTGAAAGCGCTGCCGGATATCAAAGTGATCGATGTGTACGATCGCACTTTCAACTTGCACCGCGGCGGAAAAATCAGCGTAGTTAGCAAAATTTCCCTGAAACGCCAGTCAGATTTGGCAATGGCATACACCCCTGGAGTGGGCCGCATCTGCACGGCGATCGCCAATGACCCGCAACAAGTTTATAACCTGACAATCAAACAAAATACTGTTGCCATTGTTACCGACGGTAGCGCAGTTTTGGGACTGGGAAACCTCGGCCCTGCCGCCGCACTGCCAGTCATGGAAGGCAAAGCCATGCTATTTAAAGAATTTGCAGGTATTGACGCCTTTCCTATCTGTTTGAATACCCAAGATACTGAGGAAATTATTCGCACAGTGCAGAATATCGCCCCGGTTTTTGGCGGCGTTAACCTCGAAGATATTTCTTCTCCCCGCTGCTTTGAAATCGAAGCAAGATTGCGGGAAACCTTAGATATTCCGATTTTTCACGACGACCAGCACGGCACTGCGATTGTTAGTTTGGCAGCATTAATTAATGCCTTGAAAATCGTCAAAAAAACCATCGCAGAAGTGTGTATCGTGATTAACGGAGCCGGTGCGGCCGGAGTCGCGATCGCCCGGTTGTTGCGTAAAGCAGGTGCCCAAAACATCATCATGTGCGACTCCAAAGGCGTCCTTTCCCAAGAGCGCACGGATATGAACCCAGAAAAACTAGAATTTGCTGTGGCTTCGAGCGGTACTTTGGAAGATGCGATCGCCGGTGCCGATGTATTTTTAGGCGTCAGCGCCCCCGGCGTAGTCACCCGATCGATGGTGCGTTCGATGGCCGAGAATCCCATTGTTTTTGCAATGGCAAATCCCATTCCTGAAATTCAGCCAGAATTAATTATGGAAGATGCGGCGATCATAGCAACCGGACGCAGCGATTACCCGAATCAAATTAACAATGTTTTGGCATTTCCGGGGATATTTCGAGGTGCTTTGGACTGCAAAGCGACCACGATTACGCCCAGTATGTATTTGGAAGCAGCTTATGCGATCGCCTCTTTAGTCAGTCCTTCCCAGCTTGACAAAGAGCACATTATACCGTCGGTTTTTGACGAAAGAGTTGCCATTGCTGTCGCCGGTGCAGTGCAGTTGGCCGCCCGATCCGAAGGTATTGCCCGCGATTAATTGAAGGAAGTTCGGCAACGGATTCGCTCGACGGATGTAACGGATGTAACGGATGTAACGGATGTCAGTCCGATGTCCGTCGGAAGGAGGAAGAAGGAAGAAGGTTGGAGGGAAGATATTATGTATAAATAAATGGTATTTGTACCATTTTTGTACTTCTTATCTTGTGATTTTTCTGGTTCCTTCTCATTCCCTCTTTCCTCCTCCCCGGTGATTATTACTCATTTTTGTTTCCCCATCTTGTCTTTTTCCTCAACATCCATCCGTTAAATCCCGATCGCGCGATCGTTGCCGAACTTCCCTCGAACCTTGAACCTCCAACCTCTTCCTTCTTCCATCCAAGCTCAGCATCTATCAGTTACATTTGTTAAATCCCGTAGAGGGATCGTTGCCGAACTTCCTTCTTCCCTCTTTTTTAATTAAGGATAAAACTCACAAAAATAAACAAGATAATAAAGATATAATTAAATAAACCAAGTCCAGCTAGGTCAGATGCAAAGCCAGTTAGGAAAAGCCAAGCGCCATCGCTCCCGTTGCCAATTGTTAGAACTCAGCCCTATCGGGCTGGCATTGTGCCGGACGGACGGGACTTTTCTCGACGTAAATCCAGCTTTTGCAAGTATTATCGGTCGCACAGTTGCAGAAACTCTCCACCTCAACTACTGGGAAATTCAGCAAACACAGTGCGCGCGCCCAGAAACATATCTAGAATGTCAAGCAAAAAATAGCCACACGCACCTGTGCGAAGCAGCATACAAACATAAAAACCAGCATCTCGTACCCGTGCGAGTTTCCGAGCGGGCAATTGAAACAGAGGGACAGTGCGCGATTTGGCTAAGTGTTGAAGAAATCTTTAATAATCGGGATCAAAATAGCGCTCCGCTGGAATCAGCGCCCCCGCAGGGCAATTCACATCTAGAAAAATTGCTGACAAAGCAGACTGCGGAACTGGAAAAAACTCAGAAACTACTCGAAGAAAAAATCGCCGAACTGGAACAGGCTCAAGAAAAATTGCGTCTCCAAAGTCAAATTATCGACCAATTTCACGAAGCGGTGATTTCTACAGATATGGACGGCTCGATTACCATTTGGAATCAAGCCTGCCAAAAGTTATACGGCTATGAAGCAACTGAGGCTATCGGACAGCACGTTTCTTTAATTTACCCGCCAGAACAGCACGAATTTTTGTTAGAGCAAGTCATCAAACCGCTACAAGAAAAAGGCGAGCATGAAATAGAAGTTATCACACGCCGTAAATCTGGAGAAAAATTTTCCTCGCACCTGATGCTCTCGCTATTGAAAGACCAAACGGGAGAAGTTGTGGGGATGATTGGCTCTTTAACAGATCTCAGCATTTGCAAAGCTTTAGAACAAGAATTAGCACAGAGACAATCACTATTTGATGCCTTTTTGAAGGAAGCGCCGGCGGGACTTTGCATTTTGGACTCGCAATTGCGCTACGTGCAAATTAATCAATTTCTAGCAGAAATTAATTGCCTGAGTCCAGCAGAACACATCGGCAAGACTGTACGCGAAATATTGCCAAATATCGCTCCAATTGTAGAGCCTTTGTACGAAGAAATTTTGAGAAAAAAACAACCATTAATTAATATTGAGATGAGTGGTGACAATCCCAGAAAGCCTGGGTTTGTCCGGCACCTGACAGGCTCTTATTTTCCCCTGCTAGACAAAGATGGGGAGGCTCTCGGCATCGGTGCAGTTGTAGTTGACATTAGCGATCGCAAACAAGCAGAAGCTGCGCTGCAAAAAAGCGAACAGCTTTACCGCACTATGGCAAGCAACTTTCCTAACGGTGCGGTGATGTTGTTCGATCGAGAAATGCGCTACACGCTGGTAGAAGGTACAGAATTAGCCGCAGTGGGGCTTTCCAAAGAGTTGATGGAAGGCAAGACAATTTGGGAAGTATTCGAGCCAGATTTTTGCGCTGCTGTCGAGCCAAATTATCGGGCGGCACTGGCAGGAGAAACAGTTGTTACAGAATTTATTTACAGCGATCGCATCTACCTCGGTTATACTTTGCCAGTCAGAAACGAACGGCAAGAAATTATCGGCGGTTTGCTAATGACTCAAAACATTACGGCTCGCCAATTAGCAGAAGAAGCGCTTAGGGAAAGCGAGGACAAATACAGGTGCATTGTCGAGACAGCAGACGAAGGAATTTGGATGATAGATACGGATGGTAAAACTACTTTTGTCAACCAAAAAATGGCCGATATGCTCGGCTGCACTCCAGAGGAAATGATCGGGGAGTCGCTATTTGCTTTCATGGATGCAGAAGGCATGGCGATCGCACAAATCAGTCTCAAACGCCGCCGTGAAGGAATTCGCGAACAGCTCGATTTTAAGTTCCGTAGCCGAGACGGCAGGGACTTGTGGGCGATGGTTTCTACTAATTCCTTGGCAGACAAACAGGGACGCTATGTGGGCGCTTTGGCAATGGTTGCCGACATTACCGATCGCAAGCAAACAGAAGCCGCATTGCAGCAGTCGGAAGCCAAATTTCGATCGCTCTACGAATTAACCAGTTTGCCTGTTTTTATGTTATGTGACAATGCCATCACCGATGCCAACACAGCCACCCTAAAACTATTCGGCTGCACCGCCCCGCAAGAGTTGTACGGTCAAAACCCTGGCAAACTCTCGCCTCCTTTGCAACCCAACGGCAGAGATTCTTTGAGCTTGGCCCACGACATGATAGCCATCGCCTTTGAGCGGGGAAAGCACCGTTTTGATTGGGTTCATCAGCGCTTAGACGGTACAGATTTTCCCGCAGAAGTGGTGCTGACAATCATCGAGGTGGGAAATGAAAAAATTATCCAAGGAGTGATCCAAGATTTAACCGATCGCAAACTTGCAGAAGAAACTTTAGTGCGATCGGAACAAGCGCTCAGACAACAAGCTCAGCGAGAACTACTACTCAATCAAATTGCCAACCAAATCCGCACTTCTTTAGATTTAGACACAATTGTAGAAACCGCCGTTCAAGAAATTCGCAATCTGATGCACCTAGATTGGTGCATCTTCACTTGGTATCGCCCCAACAACAATCCTCCGGTTTGGGAAGTAACTTACGAAGCGAAGAATGCAGATT
Organism: Microcoleus sp. B5-D4; assembly: GCF_036705145.1. NCBI lineage: Bacteria > Bacillati > Cyanobacteriota > Cyanophyceae > Oscillatoriales > Microcoleaceae > Microcoleus > Microcoleus sp. B5-D4. The sequence continues at coordinate 32,611 of NZ_JAUBTV010000001.1, forward strand.
TGCCGAGTATGCTTGGCACTTATCCTGTAGACGACAAATCTAGTCTCGCAGTGCGACAGATTTTGCGGCGAGAAATCCTGCGAATTGATGATGTCAGCACTTTTGAAGATGTAGAATTGCGCGAAGTTTTGCAGGGTTCAAATTTTAACTCAGTGCTGTCGCTGCCAATTCATACTGCGGCAGGCGATATTGGGGTGATTACCTGCTATCAGGCTATCTCCGTGCGAAATTGGAGCGAATCCGAAGTCGAACTGATGCAAGCGGTGGTCGCTCAAATTGCGATCGCGATCGACCACGCCGAACTGTACACCCAAACCCGCCAAGCGGCCCGACTAGCTCAAGCTCAAACTCAACAGCTAGAAGAAACTTTGCGCGAACTCCAACGTACCCAAACTCAATTAATTCAAAGTGAAAAAATGTCGAGTTTGGGACAGTTAGTAGCAGGTGTCGCCCACGAAATTAACAACCCGGTTAATTTTATCTATGGCAATCTCACCTACACCAGCGAATACACTCAAAACTTGCTAAAAATGCTGCGACTTTACCAGAAGGAATACCCGCAGCCTAGCGCAAGAATTGTAGATGCAAGGGAAGACTTGGAAATTGATTATCTTATTGAAGATTTACCTAAAATTTTAGCATCTATGAAAGTCGGAGCCGATCGCATCCGCGACATAGTTTTGAGCCTGCGGACTTTCTCAAGACTTGACGAAGCCGAAAAGAAACAAGTTGACATTCACGAAGGCATCGAAAGCACGCTGCTGATTTTGCAAAATCGCCTGAAACATAAAGCCGATCACCCGACAATTAATGTAATTAAAGAATACGGGAATTTGCCTTTAGTTGAATGTTATCCCGGTCAGTTAAATCAAGTATTTATGAATTTGTTGAGCAATGCGCTAGACGCCTTGGAAATGGAGATAAAGGAACCCGATCGCACCGACACAAATCTCGCAATTACGATTCGCACCCAAGTAACCGACAATAACAGCGTTGCCATCTGGATAGCTGACAGCGGCCCTGGGATGAGCGAAGATGTGCAAAAGCGCTTGTTTGACCCGTTTTTCACTACTAAACCCATTGGTAAAGGAACTGGCTTAGGATTGGCGATTTCCCACTCTATTATAGTAGAAAAACACGGTGGCAAGCTTTCTTGCAATTCTGTATTGGGAGAAGGTTCCGAATTTGCGATCGAGATTCCTCTGCAGCAAAAAATAAATTAAAACCCATTGTATCGGTATCATATCAAATCCTATCGCTCGACCGGATTTGATATGATTCAAATCCGATCCTTTACCGTCAGATGCACACCACCAGCGGGTGCCATTGTCAAACCCCGGCGTACTGGCAAAACCGGACGATTTTCTGCAAGTTCTAAAGAGTATCGTGACAGCACTTTCGCCAATACTAACTTCATTTCAAACATGGCAAATGCCGCCCCAATACAGCGGCGGTTCCCTCCCCCAAACGGCAAATATTCGTAAGGCGAAAATTGCCTTTCTAGAAAACGTTCCGGTTTAAAACGTTTTGGTTCCGGGTAAATATCCGGTCGGTGGTGAACCAAATAAATGCAGGTAGAAAGTATCATTCCTTTGGGAATATTATAACCCATTAACTGCATCGGAGCTTGGAGAAGGCGCGGAAATGCAAAAAATAGGATCGGATAAATCCGCAGCGTTTCGCAACAGACAGCATTCAAATACGGGAGTTTACTTATTTCCGTCGGCTCGCAATTTTCGACATCAATAGAATTGAGTTCTTGCAGCAGTTTTTCACGGACTTCTGGGATGTAGTGAATCCAATACAAAGCCCAGGCTAAAGCTGTGGCTGTAGTTTCGTGTCCTGCGAATAAGATTGTCATTAATTCATCCCGCAATTCAACGTCGCTCATCGGCTGTCCTGCTTCGTCACGAGCGGAAATTAACAAGCTCAGGATGTCTTCGCCCAATGGTTCAGACTGAGTTTTGCGCTCGCGAATTTCTTGATAAAGCAGTTCATCTAAACGCTGTCTTTGTCGCAGAAATCCTCCCCAAGGACTCCAAGCACCTAAATCTTTTTGCAACGACTTGATAAACAAAAAGGTAGCGCTTAATGGATTGCTAAACAGGCTGAACATATTAATCATTAGTTGCTGAATTTGCTGGTAGCGTTCTCCTTCGCTCAGCCCAAAAATCGTGTGCAAAATTACTTCCAAGGAAATTTCCTGCATAGTTGATTGCGCGATTACCGAGTTACCAGGAGTCCAATTATTAATTACTTTTTCGGTTGTATCGCGGATGATTTGTCCGTAAGCTTTCATCCGTTCACCATGAAAAGGTGGCATTAAAAGTTTGCGCTGCAGCAAATGTCGATCGCCATCTAACAACAATAACGAATTCGAGCCTACTAAAGGTAGCGTTATCTGGTTTCCCGTACTGGATTCAAAGAGTTTGGAATCGGATGTAAAAATTTCTTGAATAGCTTGAGGATTGCTAACAATTACTTGGGGCGGAAAGTTGCTGAATTCGCTGGTAAAAAGGTCGCCGTAGCGCTGAGAATTACTATCTAAATAATACAGAGGATTTAAAATTCCCCGCACTGTCTGAACAAATCTAGCGTCTTTAGGGCCGTCTAGCAATTTGTCGGTAGCATGATTTTGAGAGTGAGAGTTTTCTGTGGTGATAGTCATGTGTTTTCCTCCTAGATTAATTTACTCAGTTTCAATCAACAGTTGATTGAAACTGAGTAAATTAATCATTGTTTTCACAAACCTTATTGTACTTTTTTTATACCTAGAGATTTTACGTAAACCCGATCGCACCTTTGCGTCTCCACACCAGTTGTCGGTAGATATCCGCTATTTTCGTACATTTTCACAGCTTCTTTGAGAATGCTAGCAGTTTCTATCCAAATTTCCTCAAAGCCGCGAGCGATAATTTTACTTTCCAATTCTTGCAGTAAAAATTTCCCCAAACCCTGTCCCCTTGCTGCTGGCAAAATATACATTTTGCGAATTTCCACAGCATTATTTCCTCGCTCAATCGGATAGTAAGCGGCCGTACCCACTATTTTATCCTGCCGTTCAACTACCCAAAATTCGCCGCCTTGATTATGATAATGAAGTTCTACATCATAGACATCTCGATCGGCCCCGTGAGGTTCGCATTTTAAACCGTATTCTGCTAAAACATCCCTAATTAAATAGAACGCCTCAGCACGATCGCGCGTTTCCCAGGAACGAATAAAAAAATCCAGATGTTGGGTTTTCATTGGTGGTTGCAACTTATATTTATTTTTGGACTTTACCAACTGTAAAATTAGTATTTTTTTGTATCTTACAGTCTTTAAATGCACCTAGATTTTAACTGTGAATTCTCGGTTCGGGATGAAGACTTGCCAGCAACTCGCTCTCTACTAATGATAATTCCTCCAACCTGTCAATCACAAGAGTGCGATCGAAATAAGTTGTTGCCAAAATCCAATATACACCGTAATGGCGCGCCTCCGAAGCCATCAAACTGCGGTAAAATTTAGCTAATTCCACATCGGGACAGCGATCGCCCAGCAGCCCCAACCGTTCGTGACTGCGCGCTTCTATCAAACCAGAAACCAACAAAGAATCCAAAAGTCTCTCCGGTTCCTGCTTGCGAATTTGGGCGGACAAACCGGCACCGTAGGGAGGTGCAGCCAAAGGGCCTAAAGCAATGCTGCGCTGTTCTAACCGCTGGTTGACTTGCTCGAAATGCTCTAATTCTTCGCGGGCGATCGCCGTTAGCATCCTCACCAATTTTTCCCGGGCTGGGTAGCGAAACATTAAATTTAACGCTACTCCCGCCGCTTTCCGCTCGCAGTGAGAATGGTCTAATAAGATTGTATCCAAATGGGCGATCGCCTGTTGCACCCAAGCTTCCGAAGTCGGCTCTTTTAAAAACTTAATAGTTGGCAGTGTTGAAGTCATTAGTCAGTAGTCATTAGTCAGTAGTCAGTAGTCATTAGTCAGTAGTCATTAGTCAGCAGTCACTAGCCAGCATTTATCCTATCTTACATAATTTTTCCAAGACCGCATACATATCACCAGCAAACTTTTTCGGATTCCACAGCGGCGACAAATTGGCTGGATCTTTAGATTTCACCAACTGTGCTTTAATTGCATTTCTCAATTCACGCTCTTTACCCAATTTTACACCAACTTCCACATATTCCGACCAAGACAAAGCCACGCCAGTTTCAATTCCCAAAGTCTGCAAAAACGAATAACCCATTCTCGACAAAAACTGCTCTCCTGTGCGAGTCACCACCGGCAAATTAAACCACAAAGCCTCTAAAGTTTGAGTTCCTCCGTTGTAAGGATAAGAATCTAACAAAACATCGGCCAGCAAATAGATAATTCTGTGTTCTTCCTCAGTAGCAAACCTCGGCAAAAACTTAATTCGGTGCTTGCTCACTTTCTCAGCTTCGCAAGCTTGGTGATAGCCAGCCTCAAACACCGCAGCATCGCCTAAAGCTTTGTGAATTAAGATACTGTTCGGCACTTGTTTGAGAATCGCAATTTGTGCTTTTACCAACTCGCTATTGAATTTTCTGCCGGGAGCGACGCACAGGTAAACTATCTGATCCAAACCGATCCGATGCGACCTTCTCAATGCAACAGTATCGACTCCATATCTCTGAAAACCGGACACCGCTACAAAGGAATCAGGCATCCTAATTAGCTGCTCGTCATAATATTTTTCCCGCCCGGCTGGGTGCGAGTGCCAGTCTGTAAGAAAGTAATTTTCTGGCGATATGTAAGGCGCGTCAAATCCCAGCCAAGAAATACAAACTGGTGCGGGTTTTTGGTAGAGAATATCAGCGTGAACAGGTACGCTGAGAGAATCTAAATCAACTAAAACGTCCAATTCATCTTGCTGAATTTGGTCGATAATTTCGGCAGAATTGGCAATTCCGTTGGGGTAGGTTGTGGGAAAAGTCAGTTTGCCCCAAGTTTCAAATTGCTGAGTGCGATCGTCAGGACTAATTCTTTCGGAAGCGTACAAATACACATTGGGTGTGATGTCGGACAATTCGCGAATGATGTCAGCGCTGCACCAACCTACAGAATGGCGGCTAAAGTGATTGGACAAAAAGCCAATTTTTAACTTGCTGGATGGAACCGTTGGTTTGAAACTGTAATTTGCGGGTTGAGAAAAATTAGGTTTAATACATTGGTCGATATACTTTTTGGCAATTAATCTGTAAAGTTTTGAGTTGGTCGCCAAGTCATCTCGCAAATACGGTGTGCTGAATAACAAGTTTGCATAAAGCGATTTAATTTCCACCGGGCTAGCGGTTTCTAAGTTTTGCTCTAAGTATGACTCTAGCTCTAAAAATCGATCGCCCGCAATTTGATTTAATCCCGACACTTGATAGGTGCTGATGAAGTAAATCGCGGTCATAATTGGATCGGTTTCGGCACACATTTGGCTGTAGTGGTGCACGGCTTGCCGCGCGGCAGCTAAATTGCTAGTATCTCTGAGGATGCCGCACAAATGTTGGTGGGCGGAAATAAAATCGGGTTTAATTTCTAGAGCTTTTTGAAGGTTGGGTATGGCGTCTTTAAATTGACCCTGGTGGCGCAAAACTCGCCCAATTTGACAGTATGCTTCGGCTAAATCGGGTTTAAATGCGATCGCCTGCTGCCATGCAGCCACCGCCTCATCTAACTTCCCTTGCCGCGCTAATTTATCTCCTAAATTTAAGTGAAAATCTACCTCAGCAAGCTGGGGATTGAGTTCGAGAGCTTTTTGCTCGTATGCTACCGCTGCATCCTGCTGCCCCTGCTGCTTCAGTGCCCCTGCCAAATTCCAGTAAGCAGCAGCCAAATTTGGTTTAAGTTCGATCGCCTTTTCGTAATTGACAATCGCCTCCACCAAATGCCCTTGTTTGTAGAGCATACTGCCCAAATTAGCATAAGCCTCAGCAAAATCGGGATTCAGAGCGATCGCCTCGGAATAAAACCGCATCGCTTCATCAATTTGGCCGCTTGCTTGCTGCACATTGCCCATTGTCACGTAAGCCGCCGCCCAATCCGGTTGCAATTCCAGAGCTCGGCGACAAGCAGCGACGGCTGCTGCTAAGTTGCCTTGAGAGTAATAGGTTTCTGCAACGACTGTCAGGGATGCAGCATCTTCAAATTGGGGTGTTTCGGATTGGTTGCGAAAATCGGAATTCATTTGGCGGCCTATCTGTGCTATCAAGTTAAAGGTTGAATCTATATTATTTTGAAGAGTAGCAGTTTTAGCGGAATTACGGGCGATCGTCACAGAGAATTTATGAGCGACAAGCAAGCGACACAGCGCCAACATAACATCAAGTGGAAACCAAACCTCCTGCTGGGGATACTCTTGTTAACCTTAGCAATCCCCTTACCCTTTGCCCAAAAGACTCTCGCACAGCAGCAGCAGACAGCCAGCTTTCGGCAGAAATTATTTCAAACGGCTCTTTATTTCACCCTCTATTTTGAGGGCGGATTCAGCAATCACCCAGCCGATAAGGGCGGCAGAACTTATCGGGGTGTCTTGCAAACGGAATACAACGCCTACCGCTACAGTCGTGGGCTTCCGCCCCTCGACGTGACGCAGATGTCGGAAGCAGAGCTCCTAGAAATTTATAAATATTACTGGGATTCGAGCCTTTCGGGCACGATGCAGCCGGCTTTGGCGATCGTCATGTTTGACACCGCCGTTAATTTCGGTATTAATAACTCTATTACCTTTCTCCAGCAAGCATTAGGATTGCCGCAAACGGGAGTTTTTGACTCGCGCACCAAGGAAGCGCTGAAAGGGGCAAATAATAGAAATACCGCGCTGCAAATGATTAACGAACGAATTATTTACCGCTACAAAAGGGTGCAAGAAGATCCGACTCAGATGGCTTTTTTCCGGGGTTGGCTCAGTCGCGATTACAGTTTGTGGGGGTATGTGAATAAGATTAAGAATTAACACTTAACAGTTAACGGCTAACCGTTAACTGTTAATAATCAGGCGCGCATCTAATTTTTACTATCTTGTTTCTTTAAACTATTGTCTGGTGGGCAGGAGCGCCCGCCCGATAATTCCCATCTCAATGCACAACAGCTTATCATGTCGGCTTAAATCACCCTTATATAGCAATCCTTGCAGGAGTCGTAAATTTTTTACTCCACCCCAACCCTCCCCGAACCGGCGGGGAGAAAGTAAGAAACTCACAAATGAATGATTTAAGATTGCTATAAGCTGTTGTGCATCTAATTTGACAGTCAATTTGTCTACAATTATTGTGGAACGGGCATCCTGCCCGTTTCTGGATGCAATTTAAATGCGTAGCAGCTTATCTCTAAGATCCTCTATGAGAAAAATTCGTCAATTCTACTTAACACATCAACCATTTGTCAAGTAAATGAATTTCATATAATTCATTTACTTGATTCATAAAAGTCATATTTATCAAGATATATTTCACCACTCAAAAAACCTAGTAAATTTCAACCCAACCGTCTATAACAGAAATATAAAAACCCAATGTGTTGCTGCTGCACAACTAACTTAAGCCATAAAACTATGACAGTAGAAGAAGCAATAATTTTTTTGGACAATCTGGTATACGAACAAACGGAAAAACACCTGAGTCGGTTGCAACAGTCGATAATTCGAGGCGTTGTAGGGGGTTTGACGTACAAAGAAATTCAGGAAAACGATCCGATCGCCCGCGGGTACACAGTATGCTACCTGGGGCGCTATGTCGGCTACAACTTGTGGAAAGACCTCACCAAGGTACTGAAGCAAGCAGAAATTATTGGACAAGAAGAAAAAGTCGTCGGAGCAAATCTTTGGGACTGCATCATGAGATCTGTACAAAAAGGCACACAACCAGCTAATTCTGTCGATCCGATGTTGCAAAAGCTGCTGCGGATGCGTTACCGAATTAGAGAACATTTGGTGAACACCGAGTACAGCGATACCTATCTGGCTGAAGATGAAAATTTGCCCGATCGACCTTTGTGCCTCGTCAAGCGCCTGAAAAGCCAGTCTGAGAGAACCAGCCACCTATTCGATCGAGAAACGCGGGTTTTATATCGATTGGGCCAACACGATCGGATACCAGAATTGTTAGCTCGTTTTGAAGAAGATGGATATTTTTATTTAGTCTATCAATTCATCGAAGGGCAACCGCTGTATCAAGAACTAATCGAAGGTCAACCTTGGGAAGAACATCAGGTTATTGCTTTGTTGAAAGATATCTTGGAAGTGCTTGTCTTTGTTCACAAACAAGATGTAATTCACCGCGACCTACACCCTCAAAACTTAATCAGGCGGACATCAGATGGCAAGATTGTATTAATTGACTTTGGGGCAGTTAAAGAAATCAACACTTCACAAAACAGCATCGGTCAAACGAAATCGCGCGGCGGTACTCAGCAAGATTACATTCCCCCCGAACAAGCCATCGGTTCCCCGAAACAGTGCAGCGACATTTATGCTGTCGGCATCATCGGGATTCAAGCCTTGACAGGAATGCGCCCGAAACAACTCAGAGTTGATAATTTAGGGAATCTCATCTGGCAGAAAAATGCAACTGTCACCCCGGAGTTGGCTCGCGTTTTAGACCAGATGGTGCTGTACGCTTTCCCCCAGCGTTACCCCTCAGCAACCGAAGCTTTGCAAGCACTTCAAAATTTGGGAGTTAGTTGACTGTTGTCAGTTGTCAGTTGTCAGTTGACAGTTACCAAATCCGACTTTAATATCCCCTCTTTAGTCCCTCTCTGCTGGGACTTTGTTTTTGTAGTAGCGGTTTCAACCGCCGAGTCTTATTGTTCTGCCGCATTTCCCACAGCCACAGCAGCCAGTTTACAATGCGACTGATATTGTTGCAGAGTGATTCATCCGCTACCATTATCCCTCGATGTACTGAGTAACAACACTTCGTCTTGCCGATGAATCGGGCCCCAATTTCCGAGATCCAACGGGCAAGGAACAAGGAACAAGGAATTTTTTTTATAATTTACCACGAAGAAAAATTATTTAATTCTGCCGGATGCCTTATACATAAGAGCCTTCAGCCTTCATTTGACTACCTCTCTAAAGTTAGATAAAATAATTAGTGTTTTATGCTTAGGAGCTTTGAGAAAACCTTAAGCAGCTTTGTATAGCGGGCAACAGTCTCAATCGAGTATTTATTGTTACCTTAGATACGTAGAAACCCAATAATTAGAGGGATCGAGAAATTGGAAGTTTTTGAACGAGCACAACAACTGCAAAGGCCCTCAACCCGAATGGCTGCTGTCGAGTCTTTTTCCAAAAAAGCCAGTATTGCAGTAATTGCGATCGGCTGTACAGTCATTTTGGGTTGGATATTCGATCTGCAATTCTTAAAAAGCATTCTGCCCGGACTCGTGACCATGAAAGCCAATACTGCGGTATGCTTTATTTTGGGCGGGTTTTCTCTATTCATCCAACAGAGCCGGGGCGCCAAATTAACAGCAAGAAAGTCTCAAAAGAAATACAAGAATTTAATTTTGGGTTCCTCATCTTTGATTATATTAATTAGCCTATTAACCCTAGTCCAATATAGCTTTAATTTAGATTTAGGCATCGACCAACTGCTATTTAAAGAAAGTTACACCTTGACAATCACCGGAACACCCGGACGCATGGCGCCGAATACTGCTGGTGCTTTTTTCTTGCTGGGAACAGCGCTGCTGCATCTGTCAGAACGTCGGCCTAAATACCTGCGGATTCAAATCTTAAGCTGTTGTGCATTTTTAATTGCATTTACGGGTTTGATAGGCTATTTCTACGACAAAGCTTTATTTTACCAAATTGGCAATAATACAGGAATGGCTTTGCACACTGCCGCAGCATTTATGTTGCTGAGCTTCGGCATTTTATTTGCCAGTCCTGAGCGAGGATTGATAGCAGTAATGACGAGCGATCGCGCGGGCGGCATCATGGCGCGGCGCTTGTTGCCACGGGCAATCATTATCCCGCCTTTAGTCGGTTATTTCATCCTATTGGGAGATCGGTTGCAAGCCTACACGCCGGAGGTAGGGATATCGCTGTTAAGCGTATTGAACGTGATTATTTTTACAGTTCTGATTTGGCAGAATGCAAAAACTCTCTGCAGCGCAGACCGGAAGCGCTATCGAGCGGAACTGGGACTGAGGAAAGCTAAATTAGACTTAGAAAATCAAGTTGAGAAACGGACTCTCCAACTGCAAATCACCAACGAGCAATTGCAGCAGCAAATTTTCGACTCTCAAACAACAAAGCAGGCGCTTCAAAAAAACTATAACCTGTTGATGGCAGTCATCAACAGTACGCCCGCCGCCCTATTTGTCAAAGATATTCATGGCAGTTACCTAATGCTTAATGCTGCAGGAGCCAGTATAATTGGCAAGTCTGTAGACGACATTATCGGCAGAGATGACAGCGAGTTATTTCCGCCGGAAATTGCGGGCAATATTAGGAAAACCGATCGCCCAATTATGACAGCGGGAACAACGCAAGCGATCGAAGAAGAACTGCCAGTTAAAGGCAATTTGCGGACATTTCTTTCTACAAAAAGTGCTTACCGGGACGGGTTAGGAAAGATCAGCGGTATAGTTAGCATCGCGCGGGATATTACTGAGAGCAAACAAGCCGAAATCGCCAACAGAAGTCTGGCAGCAATTCTGGAAGCGACCCCGGATTTTGTAGGTATCTCCAACCTCGAAGGACGCGCGATTTACATCAACAAAGCAGGCAGAAAAATGGTGGGTATAGACGAAAACGAAGATATATCCAAGCGACAAGTTGCAGAATTCACGCCAGCGTCAGGCCGCAGCAATTTGAATCAAGCGATCGCCACCGCTATTTCCGAGGGCTTTTGGAGTGGAGAAACAGCCTTCGTGTCAGCATCGGGACTCGAAATTCCCGTCAGCCAAGTTATCATCTCCCACTCCGCACCGGACGGCAAACTCGCATACATTTCGACGATCGCCCGCGACATCAGCGATCGCAAACAAGCTGAACAGGCGCTGCAACTGTCTCAAGCTCGTTTCGCCGGCATTTTAGAAATTGCCGAGGACGCGATTATTTCTGTGGATGCTGACCAAAAAATTATCCTGTTCAACCAAGGTGCAGAACGGATTTTTGGGTGGACGGCTGCTGAGGCGATCGGGCAATCCTTGAGCCTGCTGTTGCCCGAAGCTTTTGCCACGCATCATAGTCACCTCGTCAGCAATTTCGGCGACAACGTTCAACAAGCCCGAAAAATGGGCAACCGCAAAGAAATTTTCGCCCGCCGCCGAGATGGTACGGAATTTCCCGCCGAAGTTTCTATTTCCAAACTCGAAGTGGCAGGCGAAATCATATTCACAACTATTTTGCGCGACGTGACAGCCAGCCGCCAAGCCGAAGAATCTGTGCGTCTGAGCGAGGAAAGATACCGATCGCTGGCAATGGCCACCGCACAGATGGTTTGGACGACCAACGCTAGCGGAATCTTCGACAAGCCTCAGCCTGATTGGATAGCTTATACGGGCATGAGTTGGAAAGAGAAGGACAACTGGATAGAAGCAGTGCACCCAGAAGACCGCGATCGCACAATACAAGCTTGGATGGGGGCCATAGAAACAAAAAGTCTCTACGAAGTCGAGCACCGCTTGCGGGCCGCCGACGGCAGCTACAGACACTTCTGGGTGCGGGGCGTCCCCCTTTTGGCAGCCGACGGCAGCATTCGCGAATGGGTGGGAACTCACACCGACATTAGCGATCGAGTCCAAGTTTTGGAAGCACTCAAGCAGTCCGAGGGACAGTATCGATCGCAAGCAGCCGAGCTCGAAAAAGCTGTCCACGAGTTGCACCAAGCTCAAACTCAACTAATCCAAACCGAAAAAATCTCTTCTCTGGGGCAGTTAGTCGCCGGCGTCGCCCACGAAATTAACAATCCCATTAACTTCATCTACGGCAACATCACCCACGCCAAGGAATACGCCACAGACTTGCTCGGTTTGCTCCACCTATACCAAGAAAAATACCCAAATCCCGTCCCAGAAATTGTAGAAGCAGCCGAAGATATTGAAGTTGATTACTTAATGGAAGACTTTACGAAGATTTTGGAATCAATGAAAGTTGGAGCCGATCGTATCCGCGACTTAGTTGTATCCTTACGCAACTTTTCCCGACTCGACGAATCGCAGATGAAGCGAGTAGATATTCACGAAGGAATCGAAAGCACTTTGCTAATTTTGCAGCACAGGCTCAAAGCTAATGTACTTCGTCCCGCTATTGAGATTATCAAAGAATACGGCAATTTTCCAAAAGTCGAGTGCTATGTAGGTCAGCTCAATCAAGTATTTATGAATCTTTTAGTAAATGCGATCGACGCCCTCGAAGAGTATAACAGCACTCATTCTTCAAAAGAAATATATGCTCGTCACAACCGAATTCGGATTAGCACAAATGCGAATTCCGAGACAGTAACAATTCGGATTGCCGACAACGGCATGGGAATCAATCAAGAAGTTATTGGCAAGTTGTTCGACCCATTCTTTACTACTAAACCAGTCGGCAAAGGCACAGGCTTGGGACTGTCAATCAGCTATCAGATTATAGTTGAAAAACACCGAGGCAAATTGCAGTGTATTTCCACGCCTGGGGAAGGTGCAGAGTTTGTCATCGAGATTCCCATTCGCCAGGAAGTATCGCCTCTAGTCACAGGAAATAATCAATTAGCAGCAGTTGGTAGTTAATTGTTAGTTGCGATCGGTGGCATCGGAATTAATATTACCCGAAATCAGGAAACGGCAGTGCCGTTTCCCTACAATTATATCATTCCGAAGCTAGCGGATTTGATATAACCGGGCGGTTGGAAACCGCGTCTACACAAACGATGTCCGCCTCCGCGGACGAAGAAATATCGAATTTGAGATAAATGTGCGATGGCTTACGCCCCGCTACGCTACGACTCTTCAACCCGCGGAGGCGGGTTTTGTCTGTGTAGACGCGGTTTCAACCGCCGGGGTTTTTGGGTTGATGGCCGATGGGATTTTTGGGTTGATGGGCGATCGAATTTGAGAGAAATGTGCGATGGGATTTGATATCATTCCGGCACAGCCAGAATTGATATGACATAAGCTCTGCCTCAAGATCGCCCCAAACCGCAATAATTCTTTACAATAAAATAGTAAATATGATTATTCACTTAAATAAATCCCTTGAAAATGCCTGTAAACCAACTTTCTCCAACCACCGCCTCCACGGAAACACCGACACTCGACTTTGACATAGCCATCGTCGGAGGTGGCATAGTCGGGGCCACTTTAGCCAGCGCCTTAAAAGATTCCGGCTTAAAAATCGCTATAATTGAAACCCAACTCCCCGCCGCCGCAGCAGCCAAAAAACAAGCTTATGCAATCACCCTGCTATCAGGAATGATCTTAGAAGGTATCGGCGTGTGGCAGCAAATCTTGCCGCAAATCACCACCTTCGAGCAAATTAGCCTCTGCGACGGCGACTATCCGGGCGTCGTCGAATTCCACCGCCCGGATTTGGGAAATACTGGCAAATTGCCCGTACCAAAAACAGCTTTAGGTTACGTTGGCGAGCACGGAGTCATGCTGTCAGCTTTGCAAGAATGTTTGGCAAAAAACCCGAATTTTAGTTGGGTTTGTCCGGCGGAAGTAGTCGAGGTAAAATATTTAACTAATTGCGCTGAAATAGAAGTCAAACAAAACGGCGAAACCCGCACAATTCGCACCAAATTATTAGTCGCCGCCGACGGTTCGCGATCGCGCATCCGCACCGAAGCCAACATCAGCACTCGCGGCTGGAAATACTGGCAATCTTGCGTTGCTATCACTATTAAAGCAGAAAAACCGCACAACGATATCGCTTTTGAGCGCTTTTGGCCGAGCGGCCCGATGGGAGTTTTACCATTACCTGGGAACCGTTGTCAAGTAGTTTGGACAGCACCCCACGCGGAAGCAAAAGCTTTGCAACAAATGGATGAAACAGAGTTTTTGACTTTGTTGGAACAGCGCACGGGCGGGCTTTTGGGGCGTTTGGAATTGGAGAGCGATCGCTTTTTGTTTCCGGTGCAGTTAATGCAGAGCGATCGCTACGTTTTGCCCAGATTAGCACTAATTGGCGACGCGGCCCACTGCTGCCATCCCGTCGGCGGCCAGGGATTAAATATGGGCATTCGAGACGCAGGGGCGATCGCCCAAATCTTGCAGCAAGCGCACCAAAAAGGCGAAGACATCGGCGATTTGCGAGTATTGAAACGGTATCACAACTGGCGCAAAAAAGAGAATTTAATCGTATTAGGATTTACCGATTTTCTAGACAGATTATTTTCTAATACTTGGCTGCCAATTGTAGCATTTCGCCGCTTTGGATTGTGGTGTTTGCGGACAATTCCCCCAGTGAGGTTTTTAGCCTTACGCTTGATGACAGGCTTGATGGGGCGGCCGCCAGAATTAGCGCAAAATTAGGACTTACGCACGGGTGGTCAGAAACCGGGTTTTTGCGAGAATACTTCGTTAAAACCCATATAAACTGCCAAAAACCCGGTTTCTTTAGTATTTATGCGTAATTCCTATAGAAGTACAGTTTAACTATTAGCAAAATTCCCCGATGTCTAATCTGGAGAGTGTGAAATATTAAACCCGCTCAAAACGCGCCCCAATAAATGGAAGACTCGCCCTTGGAATTTGTCGCCGCTTTACTAATATTAGATTCTTGATTTTCAGGCTCGGTAGCGGTGACAAGCGATGGTAAAGACCTAATTCGCAACTCGTTTAGCAAACTGTGAATATTACATGGCTCCGCATCGATAATGCTGGCGAGGGGTAGCAAATTTTTAACGGCATATTCCCCAAGCCGAGCGTTAATACTTTCTGCTAAATACGATAGCATAATATATCTGCTAGCACTACTGATAATCTGAAAAATTTTATTGAATTCGTCAAAGTGTTGAGTACCCGGTATATCTGTGGCAATACAGGTTTCATCGCTCAAAAATAAATCTACATTAATTTGACTAGCCGCTGCAACTTGAGCTTTGGCCAACCAGATTAAATCTAAAATTGGTTCCGATTCGCACTCGTGAAAAATCAACCGCTTCAAACCCGATCGCAATTCTGCCGAATTTAAGGTATTTTGCCATTCTAGACACCAATCGCAGCTTTTGGTATTGCGGGCGACTTTTACTGTTTTCGGGCGTTCTCTAGCATCTTTCAACAAAGAAAGACAGCCAACCGATTTAGCAAATTTGACAGAAACTCTATCGTGCAGTATCCGGTTAGAGTCAATATAATCCTTGCGCCAATGCGCGTCGGGGATGAGAACTTTTTCCGCCAAACAAAGCGTGTTGTTAGCGGTAATAATCGGTATATTGTTAACTGTAACTCCTTGTAATAACTGTTGAGATTCCAGGCGATTTAGTACCTGAATCGCGCAGTTTTTATCCGCTTCATTTAAAGCATTATTGCCGTACTCTGCTGCTAGTTCGGCCAGGAAGTCTAAGTAGTCTTGTACAGTGGGCGATATCCTTTGTCCTAATAACTGATAAACTTCGCAATGAGAATTAGAACTAGGTATGGTTGTGCGTCGATTTCCGAAAAAACCAACATCATCTAAAAAAACGTGTTTGGGCTGCCAAAACTTACCCGTAGACTCATCCCACAGACATTGACGATGAGCAAAACGCTCTTGAATTTGCCGCTTTTTATCTGCCGAAATACCGCCTTTTACCAAAGTATCGTAAAAATACTTGTAAATCGCCTCGACTGATTGCAGTTGTGTATTTTGATTGTTGGATAATTTAATTTGAACTGTCATTTTCCCAAAGTTTTATGATAACATCAAAGTAGTCGATAACGGTATTTGGGTCTACAGGCTCAAAACCCAGTGCCTTTTTGATTTCTACCTTCAGTAAATCCCGCTGAGGACGTGCAAATATAAACTTTTGGCTGGCGACTAAAGGAGCATCTTGAATGAAACACAAGTCTTTAGCGCGGTACAATCTAGGTTCAGGTTTTGCAGCACCGAAATATTGGCTTAACTTTTGAGGATTTCCCTCGACAGGAAGCCAAGGTTTATCTACAAGTGCTTCTGGTAGTGTCTTGTTGCTGTTGGCAAGTCTGATATTTTTGATCGCATCCCAGTTGTCAACGATGTAATTAAAAATAGCAATGCAGCTATCGGCTACAGCCTCTGCACCCGATCGATTGGCCCTTTGAATGAGATTGTCAACGCAGGCTAAAATGTCATCAGCATCGGGATTTTGCCTCATTCCTAACTCTGAGAAAAATTTCAGCCAAATTTCAGAATTCTGCGAGTAAAATTCCATGTCTGGAATCACTGCTACATTCCCGATAATGTTTCGGACTACCTCACTAAAAGGATTATAAATCAATTGGGCAGCTCTCAATCTCCTGTCACTACAGCGTACCAGACGTGCCTTTTTAAGCTCTTCCTGGAATCCGAAAGCATTCTCTCCTGCATTTTCTAACTCTTTGCTAGCTTTAGTCAAGTTATCCCTAATCCAAGTTAGTGCGATTAACTGTTCTTCTGGGGAAAAGGAGGCATACTCTGGCAACAAACAGTCACGAATTAGTCGGGCGCGGTTGAGTATTGGTACTTGCAAAAGTTGGAAAAGTGGCAGCCATTCTCGTTTTTGTCCTAAGCGTAAAAGGCGCAAACTACCTGCAATTTCTGGCGGTTCATATCCGTCGCCCGGAAGGTAGACATTTTCACTGTAGAGGTCAACTATTTCGCCGGAAGTTGTTGGATAAATTGGCAGTTGGCGCAGCTTCTTTTTCCGGTTTTCATCGTAATTTATTTGCTCTCGACTTGCCAGGAAATTCAGCAGATATGTATAATGCTTTTCGTTGTAAGGTGGCAAACCTCGATCGCACCGCGAATATACTATGTCTAGGATATCCGGGCCCGTGATACAATAGACTAACTGATTTTTGTGGCGATCGGCAAATTGTGCGATCGCACCCTCAAGTTTTGCCGGTGCTTTGACAAGTGTTGCCCCAAAATATTCTACCGCCGCAATTGTTTCCGCCTCAATTCGATCCCCGCGCAACAAAGGAGTGTCAGCAATTTTCGCTTTGTAAAGCTTGCCATTACTTCCCGGAACCAGTGGCACTTTTGTCAAGGCATCGACTGTTTCTTGCGACAGATGTCTCGGATTTATCTTGTAAAAATAATCATAAACTAGAGTCAACCATTCTGCATTAGGAGGATGCGTTGCATCGGGATTCCAATCAATTTCTGACGCAGTTGAATCCACCAACTTAACCAATTGCTTGGCTACTTCCGCAGCAGTCATGGCTGAGATGCCCTTTAGATTGTATGCAGGCAATAATTTAGTTAAATCTTGGTGGAGAAACCATTCGGGATAACTGACAAATATTTCCCTCTGCGCCTCATCTGCAATGTAGATAGTGCCGATCGCATTATACCCAAATACCTGCAAAGTATTGTCAGCCAGAATAGCAAGTGGCAAACCGCGCAAATCTTGACAATTGTCGCTGAGACAATATCGCAGCATATTCCCAATCCACTGCCGATTTCGCAGGCTTGCTTTCGGTGCATCCGACAGCGCAATCCCTAGGGATTTATTTTCGATTAAATGCTTTCGCAAGTTTGCAGCAGTGAAGGTTGGTAAAGGCAAACCTGCATCTTTAAAAGCTGTTAAAATCGAATCGGGCAATGGCGGATTTGGAAGATCGATATTATCGGCACACAGCGGTGCTAATAACTCGTCCCAACACTTTTTAGATGGTAAATTTTTGACTGTCGGAGGTGTCACCCATCTTGTCTGTGACATTACTGCTCCGGTAATTTTACCCTCATATACAATTTGTTTGACAGCCGATCGCACAACTGGTTTGTGGTACAATAACTGCATCACAAATCCCTGCAATTCTTCCAGAGCTTTGCTGGCAGTAATTTTGCTAATCGGCCAAATTTGGTAAAATTTATCTGATTCAAATACTCCGATATCTTGCACTAAATCGACAATTAAGTTAGCACAAGCATGAGACAAAACGTGGCGCGCTAGTAGCCCATTCCAAATAGCTCTAGGCTTATCTTTTCCCGTTTGTCCGCTGTCGCTACTGAGATTATCCCGCGAACTATTTAAGTTGAAAAAACCGTTGATGTGAACCTGCCAACCAGTTTCGAGAGGAAGCGGCAAAAAACAGTAAACTTTGCCCGAAACAGGCGCCAGATTTCCCTCTGTACTGGCAGCATTAATTCTAGCAGCCGCACCGGCCCAAGGCACGACTTTTTCTTGGCTTTGGTGCATTGCTTCTATGACTTTTGCCAATTCGCCGCCTTCGTCTGTGCGAATTAAACTGACTATTCTCCAAGTTGACTTGATAGTACGATCGCAACTAATCGTTTCTATCTCGTGGCGGTAAGAAACTGAGACTAAACCGTCATGATTGCGGTGGCACAATTCCAGCAACTTGTCGGGGTTATCGGGAATTGCATCAAGGATTTTTTGTCGCGCCGATCGGACTTCTTGCGGATTTTTGGTAACAATCGCTAGAATTTCTTGCCTAGTTCCTTGACTGTTTGCAGGAATTTCGTAGACTCTAATTTCCTGAACAGATTTCAAAAATAGCAAAAGTTCTTCACCCGACTGTCTCAGTTCGTCTAGGAGTTCCTTGACGTTTGATTCAGTAAAAGCTTGTTTGCGAATCTCGCTATTTTTTGCGCTTTCCGTTGTTCGCAGAGGCAGCCGAAATAGAGTACCTTGAAAGTTTGTATCTCCAACGGGCAATCCTCCCGCTGCATAGACTTGCATAAAATCGGGATATTTTTGGTACCATTTAGCCTCTGCCAAATTCCACTCGCGCCCAGGTTCTTGCCGAGAAGTGCCGGGAATAGCTGCACCGTGAGGGTCAAAAAAAATGATGCGATCGCGCGACACGAAACTGGGAAAATCTGTAACGTGATAAATTGCATTAAACCCAACACCAAACCTACCCGTTTTCTGCAAGTCTCGCGCTTTTTCGCTTTGTCCCAAGCTGCGAATGCTGTCAAAATCTTTGTCTGCAAACACGCTATCGTTGTAGACTAACATCGCCGGCCCCATTAGCAGTACCATGCGATCGTCCGGCAATGATTTGACGTGATGGTTCCGCCAATCAAGGGTTATTTCTACCCGCGCTGCTTTCGCATCGTCAGCATTTTGAATTAATTCTTTGAGAATCCCCACACCTTCGGGATAATCTCTGATAATTCCCCTCAATCGGGCGATTAAAGGTTCTGATTGATAGAAAGATTTTCCCTCAACTTCGCTGTTGCTGTAAGCCATAGATGTTCTGACTGCAGGAATTTTCAGGCGAGCGCGGGTGTTCGCTCTCTACCCATACTATAACTGATAAATTAGTTCATTCTTTGACCACATCCATCAACTCCTCAATCAAAACATCGAGAGTGCGAGCTATCTTTTGAATTGATGTGATATCAACCGTTGCTAGTCCTTCCGATCGAGCATAGTGCCTGACTGTGCTGTACGGAACCTCGGAGCGATCGGCAACATCCTTTAGTGTCCATCCTTTTTCGTCAGCCAACTCTCGGATTCGGAACCTAACTAACCCCATTCTACTTGACAAACGATAAGTATCTATCTTTTAAATTAAAACACAATTGTCGATCGACAGTTAAACAGTATTTTGTATCGTGCGGATCTGTCAGAAGTCCGCGCGTGCGAAGCTATCCCGTAGGGAATCGCACTTAAAGATATCTGATGAATCCGCACCCGATGGTACTCACCCACAAATCAAAGAAACCGGGTTTTTCACCAAATCTTCGCCTATAACCAAATATTCTCGCAAAAACCCGGTTTCTGACTACCCACCCATCAAAAATAAAACAACTGCCGACAGCCAAAACCGTCAACAGTTGTTTTATATATTCAATGCGGATGGCGAGACTCGAACTCGCAAGGACATAATGCCACACGCACCTCAAGCGTGCGCGTATACCAATTCCGCCACATCCGCTCTTTCTGGCAATCTCCGGGATTTTTGCGTTACGAGTTAAAGATTCACAGGTTGAGGTTCCTGACATTTAACTTGTGACTTGCCCTTTGACACCGCCGATTTACAATCATAGCACCACTACCAGCCAAATGTAAAATAAATTTTTGTGAACAATTTCTGCAAAACGATTATCCAGAACATACCGAAAGGCATTATTGTACAGAATATTGAGTGAATTAAGCAGCGAAGATGGGGTTCTCGAAAATTTTAATCGCTAATCGGGGAGAAATAGCTCTCCGCATATTGCGGACCTGCGAGGAAATGGGGATTGCCACGGTCGCCGTTCACTCCACCGTAGATAAACACGCCTTGCACGTCCAGTTGGCAGACGAAGCCGTTTGCATCGGCCCCCCCACCAGCAGCAAAAGCTATTTAAACATCCCCAACATCATCGCGGCCGCCCTGACGCGCAACGCCGCAGCCATTCACCCCGGTTACGGCTTCCTCGCCGAAAACGCCCGATTTGCCGAAATCTGCGCCGACCATCAAATTACCTTCATCGGCCCTTCTCCTGCGGCGATGCGGGCGATGGGTGACAAATCCACCGCCAAAGAAACGATGCAGCGGGTGAAAGTCCCCACTGTTCCCGGTAGCGAGGGATTGCTGGCCGACGATCGCGAAGCTTTGTCGATCGCCCGCGAGATCGGCTATCCTGTGATGATCAAAGCCACCGCCGGCGGTGGAGGCCGCGGGATGAGGCTAGTCAGAGAAGCATCCGAACTCCCCAAACTATTCTCAGCCGCCCAAGGCGAAGCCGATGCAGCCTTCGGCAACCCCGGACTTTACCTCGAAAAATTCATCGAAAAACCCCGGCATATCGAAATCCAAATCCTCGCCGACAACTACGGTAACGTCATCCACCTCGGCGAGAGAGATTGTTCGATTCAGCGCCGACACCAGAAACTCCTCGAAGAAGCCCCCAGCCCTGCCCTCAGCCAAAAACTGCGAGATCAAATGGGTCACGCCGCCATTGCCGCCGCCAAATCGATCAACTACACAGGTGCCGGCACAGTCGAATTTCTGCTTGACAAATCGGGCAAATTCTACTTCATGGAAATGAACACTCGCATCCAAGTAGAACATCCCGTCACCGAGATGATTACAGGCCTCGACTTGATAGCCGAACAAATCCGCATCGCCCAAGGAGAAAAACTGCAAATCAAGCAAAACCAAGTAGTTCTCAACGGCCACGCCATCGAGTGCCGCATCAACGCCGAAGACCCCGATCGCAATTTCCGGCCTCACCCCGGCATAATCAGCGGTTATTTGCCTCCCGGTGGCCCTGGCGTGCGGATGGACTCTCACGTTTACACCGATTACGAAATACCCGCTTACTACGATTCTTTAATCGGTAAAGTAATTGTATGGGGGCGCGATCGACCGACAGCCATCCGCAGGATGAAACGGGCATTGCGGGAATGTGCTATCACTGGCGTTCCTACCACCCTGGGCTTTCACCAAAAAATCCTCGATTCCCCCGAGTTTCTCAGCGGCGAAGTTTACACGAATTTCGTCGAACAGTTCTTGAACCAAAACAGTCATTAGTCAGTTGGCAGTTGGCAGTTGGCAGTGAACCGCCAACAGTCAACAGTCAACCGCCAACAGTCAACCGCCAACTTCTACATCATCATTGTCAGTAGCCCTTGCTGACCGAGAATCATTTCTCGCAGCAAGCTACAGATACCGACCCAAATAATCGGCGTAATGTCCACCCCGCCGATCGGCGGTACAATCTTTCTAGTTACGGCTAAAAAAGGTTCCGTCGGCCAAGCAATCAGACTCAACGGCAACTTGCTCAGGTTCACCTCGGGATACCAAGTCAGGACGATCCGAAAAATAAACAGCAAGGTCATCACGACTAGGACAGAGCCCAGAATCCAACTTGCAACGGTAATACCAGTCATGGGTCTTATCTCGAAATTTTAAGTTTTGTTAAGTCAGCCCTTCAGAATTTTAACCGTTTCACAGGTGCGATCGAAAGTATAAAATTAATAAAAATCAAATTGTTGTAACAAAGGCTTTGAATCTATGACTCCTTCTCTCGCGAACTTCTTGTACAGCCTGCTGGTGGGCGTGGTGGTAGTAGTGATTCCAGCAACGATCGCCCTGATATTCATCAGCCAAAAAGACAAAATCAAGCGCACCTAAAAAGTCAGCGGGTTTCTAAGTCCGGCGCTGCAAGTCAATTGTGGGCTACAAGTCGGGCATTTCCCCGATCCGAGAAACCTCGGCTGCCAGCAACTGTCAAGGCAAAACCTTCAGTTGACTGCCAAGCTGAGGTTTTTTCCCGTTAAACTCATTATTATACTCACTTACCAAGCTGAAACCCTGACCGGACGCTGCCCCAGAAAGCACAGTCGGGCTGACAGACTTAATGATAGATGTAAAATCTAACTCGCTAACATAGGAAAGACATAGGAGATAGGCTAATGGTCAATTTAGGATTGAACTGGAGCAGCCTGTTAGGGATTATCCTAGCAGTAGCAGGGGCAGGACTGTATTTTCTGCGATCGTGGCGTCCCAAACTAGCCCGAGACCACGATATTTTTTTTGCAGCAGTCGGCTTGCTGTGCGGCGGTATTCTGTTATTTCAGGGGTGGCGGCTTGACCCAATTCTGGCATTCGGTCAATTTCTGCTCACCGGTTCCGCCATATTTTTTGCAGCAGAAAGTATTAAGCTGCGAGGAGCGACCACAGCCCAAGCCAAAAGTCGCGCCCAATACGTAGATGAAGAGCGACCGGTCAGCAACGCCTACGGTTACGACGGCTACGATGCCGAAATGGAACAGCTAGAACCAGAGGAAGACTATCCGCCGCGTCCCCGCATCAGAGGCAGCCAAGACTACCGTTCCTCTCGGGAAGCCTACGACGACGAACCCCGCCGCCGCCCCTCGAATCGCAACGGCAGCGTTAACACCGGACGGCCCGACTCGCCCGATCGATCCTCGCGCAAACGTCCCTCTCGCCCAGAAGCCCCGCCTGCCCAAGAGTCGGACAACTGGGACGTTTCAGACAACCCCGAAGAAAGACCGACCCGCAGCCGCAGCAGTCGCCCCCCTGCTTCGGAAAACCGCAGTTCCGATACGCCGCCGAGAACCAAAAAACCCCGTCCTACGGAATCATCGAGGTCTCGCCCCAGCAACCGCGACGTGGAAGCACCGCCGTCAGATTACGTGGAGTATCGACCTGTAGAATACCCGGAAGACCAACCGGATAATTCCCCCAGTTTCGACAAATAGGCAAACACTAAGTAGATGGGTGAAACTAAACTTTTCTCGTACCCGCAGGCAAAAAAATAAGTTGCGTTTATTGATGCCCATCTACTTATTCTCAGATATTAGACTTATTGCTTAAAAAGACTGTAAATTGCGAGTGTGAAACCGCATAAAAACGCAGATATACACAAATAAAAGCTAATTTTTTTTAAAATTTATTTTGACAATCAAGCATCCAGGATACAAGCCCCCGGATTCATTCCGAAAGCAGACTCAGGACGGCTCAATAAAAAACCTGTATCCGATAAAGGAGTCCCCGAATTTATTCGTGGGGTCAATGCTTCAATTCTTTAATCTCAGGAAGGAAAATTCAATAACTTAGAATGCGTGATGGTTCTTGTGGGATGGGCGTCCCGCCCGTCCAGAAAGGGCGGGCTATAAGCCCAACCCTACTCCCCACTTTCAAGAGTGTAAATTATTTAATTCGCGATCCTAAAATCTAAAATCTAAAATCTAAAATCGATTGACATACCGAATCTGTGGAACTAATCGACAGCATAATAATCTAAAAATAAAATCCCAAATCTCAAATCAGCAAGATGCCATTACTCGAAATAGGAGATCCGGCTCCCTGGTTTTCCATTCCTTCTACAAATAACCCCTTATTTCATTTCCAGACTGTTGGCGGCCGGCGAGTCGTCCTGTTTTTCTTTGCCAGCGCAGCTTTTGAACAAATCCAAGTTATCCTCAAAAGCTTTCAAGAGCTTTCAGAAGAATTCCAAAGCTTGCAAGTACCGCAGTTCGGAGTGAGCGTTGACCCAGCAGACAAAGAACAAAACAGGCCAACCACAATTGCTCCATCATTCATCTTTTTCTGGGACTTGGATAAAAAAGTCAGCCAGCAGTACGGTGTTTTCCGAGATGTCGAAGAAAATGGAGTTGCCGGAGTTCACTATGCACCCCAAACTTTTGTACTCAACGAAAACCTTCAGGTAATTAATATTTTGCCGATGGGCGAACCGCACCAACACGCCCAGCAAGTATTAGATTTTCTCAAAACTTTGCCCCCAATTGAGGAAGCCCGAGCAGCCACTCGCCACGCTCCGGTGTTGGTAATTCCTAACGTTTTGGACAAAGCATCTTGCCGCAGTTTAATCGATATGTACAAAACTCACGGTGGCAGTCCTTCCGGCTTTATGAGGCAAATAGGCGGGAAAACAGTTGGTCTGCACGACGACACTTTCAAGAAGCGCCGAGATTTCTTTATTGAAGACCCGAAGTTACAGCAGCGATTGAGTGCGATTATTTGGCGCCGGGTGCGGCCGGAAGTAGAGAAAGCTTTTCAGTTTACAATTACCAGGTTTGAGCGGTATTTGGTGGGCTGTTACGATGCTGACAGCGGCGGTTATTTTCTGCCGCACCGCGACAACACTAGCAAAGCTACGGTGCACCGCAGGTTTGCGATGACGCTAAACTTGAATGTGGGAGAGTACACGGGGGGATTTTTACGGTTTCCCGAGTACGCGCCGCACGGTTATAAAGGGGATTGTGGCACGGCGATTATTTTTTCGTGTTCTTTGCTGCATGAAGCGACGCCGGTGATTAGCGGCCAGCGTTTTGCTTTGCTGTCTTTTTTCTACGGCAATGAGGATGCCGAGGTACGACAAGCTAATTTTAAGTATTTAGCTGCTGATTCAGATTCCCGAATTGGAGAACCGGCGTAAGGAATGTCACTACCGTGGTGCAAGTCCTAAAATAATTAGAGAAGGTAGTTAGCGGTTAGCCACAAAACCTAATTCCTAGCTACCGATCGCTAAATACTAAATCGATCCCCATGAATTTCAAACTTCTAAGTTTAGCAGTATCGGGAATTTTAACGGTTGGGGTTGCAGCCAGCGCCAGTGCGGTTGTTACCACATCCCCTGTGCGGCAATCAACAGATTTAACGGAATTTAACTCGGTGCATTCCCAGGGTGCGATCGCCCAAAATGTCGAAGAACAAACCAATATTCGAGTCTACGAAAAGGCTAGTCCGGCGGTTGTTACGGTTGATACAGATAAATCTAACGGCAGCGGCACAATTATCAGCCCCGACGGCATGGTGTTAACTAACGCCCACGTTGTTTCGGCAGGCGGTACCGTCAATATCATTTTGTCAGACGGCAGAAAACTTGTCGCCGATGTCATTGGATTCGGCGAAGAAGGTCTAGACTTAGCCGTGGTGAAGATTCGCGATCAAAACAATTTGCCCACCATTCCTTTAGCCCGTCCCGGTTCGGTGAAAGTCGGGCAACAAGCATTTGCGATCGGCAATCCCTTCGGTCAATTTCAAGGTACTTTTACAGTCGGAATCGTCAGTCGCATCGACCAGCAGCGGGGCTTAATTCAAACCGACGCCGCCATCAATCCCGGCAATTCAGGAGGCCCACTGCTCAACAGTTCAGGAGAATTAATCGGCGTCAATACTTCTATTTTTACTCGCGGCCGGGGCGGTGGCAATATCGGTATCGGTTTTGCAATTTCCGCAGACAAATTACCCGCTTTCCTGACAGCAGTGCGAGAAGGGCGGGCTCCCCGCGTGGCTCAAGCCCGATCGCCCTTTGGTGGCAACAAATCACCTCAAAAAGTTGCGTTAAACGGGCCCGCCGTCAGCGGCATCCTCACCGAGAAGTCTAGCGTTCTGCCCACCGACAACAGCTTTTTTGACCTCTACTCGTTTGAGGGAAAAGCGGGCCAGCAAATCACAATAGAAATGAAAAGTCAAGAAATTGACCCTTATTTAATTTTGCTCGGGCCCAACCAACGCGAAATCGCGCAAGACGATGACGGCGCAGGCAGGAAAGACGCCAGAATTACAGTCAGGCTGCCAGCAGACGGGACTTACACGTTAGTGGCAAATTCCTACCAAGCTAAGCAGTCAGGGGCTTATACGTTAGAACTGAAAGCGAGTGCTCCTACCGCGCCTTCTCGGGCGATTTTGCAAGAAGAAGGCGCTTTAGTCGCAGGCGGCCCAGTATTGCCGTCTGACAACAGTCTGTATCGAGAGTATACTTTTGAAGGTCGATCGGGTCAGTCTGTAGCCATTTCCCTCGAAAGTACAGATTTCGATCCCTATGTGGCTATCTTTGGCCCTAACGGCCGATTAGTGGCAGAAAATGACGATGGGAGCGATTCGACTAAAAATGCGTTTCTGACCGTTACTTTGCCCGCTACGGGTCGCTATCGCGTAATTGTCAATGCTTACGATGCTGCGGGCCGGGGTCGTTATACTCTAACAGTCCGGTGAAAATGGGGAAAAAGGTAATGGGTAATCGGGAATTGGTAATTGGTCGAATTATTCTGCTTCCTGCTTCCCTGCATCCATTAAATCTTGTACAGTGCTCGTTGCCGAACTTCCTTCTTCCATCCGTTAAATCTTGTACAGAATCGTTGCCGCACTTCCTTTGTCCCATCCGTTAAATCCGTTACAGAATCCGTTGCCGAACTTCCTTCTTCGTTGCAAATCGAGGTAATTCATGCGTCAAGTTAGATTTTGGGCGATCGCGCCAATTGCTCTGGTAGCTACTTTTTCTGGCAAGCCGACTGTCTCCCTGCCAGTTTCCAATTTAGGTGGAGTTGCTAACAGTAGTTCCACCCTCATTTCAGCAGAATTTCCTCAAAATTTAACTGATGCGAAGCCTGCTGGCAAGGCGGTTTTAGCTCAAGCAAGCCCCAACCCGTCGCCATCACCACAAAGTTCGCCAACTCAGAGCCCAAGTGTAGAACCTCGATCGAGTCCTGATGCGGGTTCATCTAAAGTCCTTTTAGAGCAAAACGGAGAACTCAGCCCTGCTAAGTCTTCTGTACTGCCCTCGGACAGCAGTTTGTACGATGAGTATACCTTTGAAGGGACTCAGGGTCAGAAAGTGGTTGTTACCGTAGAAAGTACCGAGTTTGATACTTATCTCGCTATTTTCAACTCCCAGGGCGAGCTACTTGCAGAAAATGATGATGCAACGCAGCAAAATTCCAATTCAGAGATTTCTGTTACCTTGTCTGCGAACGGTCGCTATCGCGTCATTGTCAATGCTTACGATCCGCCTCCAAAAGGTAGAGGCAAGTACAGTTTAACCGTCCGTGAAACAACTGGAAATTAGTTTGATATCATGTCCGCTCGAACGATTAAAAGGGCGGGTTTTTGAGATTGTCAATTATTGGCAGATATTTTTCGTGAACCCGCCCCTACCGTATTAGGGGTCATCGACCGAACAGAATATGAACTAAACTTCGGAGTCAGGGCACGGCAATACCGTGTCCCTATAATTCAAGGACGATCGCACTACAAGCAACTGCGATCGACTTTGGTAAATTCATATGTTTGTATGCCACTATAAATGTTATAACTTTTTACTTCTAATAATTTGATAAAGTGTATTTCCAATAACTATTAAAAATCCAATGGAAGCTGAAATATAGATAATTTTTCAGCTTCCATTTTTAATTAATTTTGATTAATTTAACGCAGACCCAGCCAGGTAAAAAAATCCTGACGGGTGAAGAATTCTAGCAGCAAAAGTCCCACGAACCCCACCATCGCAAATCGTCCGTTGATTTGTTCGGCGTAGGCATTCCAGCCAAAGGCTGGTTCTGGTTTTGGGGTATTTGGGGTTGTCGGTTTTGGAGATGGAGGAGTTTGAGCAGTCATTTAAAAGTTTTAAGTTTCGAGTTTTGAGTGATGATTTTTGGGAAGCTTTGCGATCGCACAACTTGTAATTTACCAGGAAAAGGACAGCCGATCGCTAATCTGCTGACTTTTCTAAACTTTGAACCGATTCGATCAGATTTCGCACCGTTTCGGTACCTTCTGAAGGCTCAAAAAACAGCGGGAACTTGCCGCGAGCGATCATTCTCAAACCCAACGGGCCCAGACTCAGCAAACCTTTAACGTCGCGGAAGTAGTTTCCTACTACTTCGATGCCAAATTTCCGCTCATCTATCCAGCCACCTTCTTTGACAAGATCGATTAAAACTTTGCGGTGGCGGATCGATCGACTGGCTTGGTCGTCTTTGCGATCGAGAATCTCCTGTTTAATCTTACCAATTTGATCCATCGGCGCAACTTCCATCGGACAAACCGAGTTGCAGTAATAACAGCGGGTGCATCCCCAGACGCCTGCGGTGCCTTCGTTGTATTTTTCTAGCCGATTTTCGGTTTCGCTGTCGCGGGAGTCGGCGATCGTGCGGTAAGCTTTGGCGAGGGCGTGGGGGCCGACAAATTCCGGGTTAACTTCGCGGGCGTTGCACTCAGAATAGCACGCGCCGCAGAGGATGCAGTTGCCAGTTTGGTCGAGTTTCGATCGCTCTTCTGGAGTTTGCAGAAATTCGCGTTCTGGAATTGCTCGCGAGGCGGTGCTGATATATGGTTCAACTGCTTCTAGGTTGTCCCAAAAACTGGTCATGTCAACAACCAAATCTTTAATGACCGGCATATTTCCCATTGGGGCGACGGTGATTTCTGGGATGAAATCGGTAGGCATTTCTGCTGAGCTGGAATGGGCTATTTTTTGCAGTCTTGCCAGTTCGCTGGCCACATTTTCTTTGCAAGCTAATGCCGAGCGACCGTTAATTCGCATAGAACAACTGCCACAAATTGTATTGCGGCAATTTTTGCGAAAAGCTAAAGTGCCGTCGTGTTCCCACTTGATGCTGTTGAGGCAGTCGAGGATGGTATTGCTCTCTTCCACATCTAAGGTGTAACTGTGAACCCGGGGAGCCTCGTTTTGATTTTGGCGCACTACGTTAAAGCGGACTTTCATATTTTGAGTAAGGAATTTAGTTTCTATTTTAAGCTGACTTTTCTGGCTCTCTCGAAAGCTATTATTTTTTTTAACACCTACCTAAAGTTAGAGATTTAACCAATTTTATTATTGCTTAATAAGAGGCAATAAGTCCAAAGTCATAAATTCTAAATGATAACTTTTTTAAGCGGATTTGTGAGCTATTAATTGGAGATAAAAGTAATTAATCGCTGCAATTCGCTAGGCGGAGGTGCGTGATGTCCAGCTTGTTTGTATTAACTTTCATGTTTTCCACACCGGCTTTTTGTCTGGGTCTGCTAAATCCTCAATGGGTGGGACTGGGAACTCGCAGGCGATCGGCTGCCTTGTACGGCGGCTTGATGGCAGTTTCGTTCGTTTTGCTTGGGGTTACAGCACCTAATGCGCCACAACCAGTTTCATCGGGGCTGCTGGCCTCAACTGAATGGCCAGAATTTAGGGTAAGCGCACCTTTGCGCTGAACGTAGCTGGGTATGCTTCTCACTTTTTTGGCAGCATTACAAAGAATTTTACCAGGACTTACGCCCGGTTGGGGCGAGAAACGTAGTTTTTTAAGAAAAATACTTGGTTATACTCATTTACTGCAATTAAAAACCCCGGTTTATAGGCGTCGGAGTGCGATCGCGAACTGTAGGAAAAAATCGTGGGTTTAGTAAGAAGAAATACACTCTGAAACCCGGTTGCACCAGGGTCGGGTGTCCAAGATTCGAGTTTACTTCGTAAATCCTAGGGATTTGTGAGTTTGCCAGCAGATAAATAAGGAAGTTAACTTCTCAGGAGTTAGGCACAGGGATTAAAGAAATCGGGTTGTTTAAACAGATATCCTTCGTGCTTCACCTCGTATTTGGGTAAAATAAACCCGGTTTCTGCGTCCTGGATTACTTCTATTTTTTACGGGTATAAAGTCGCGATGTTTAATTTTTTCGTCTTAAGCTTTCTCTTGTCGATACCTGCCTTATTTCTGGGTATTGTTAATCCGAAATGGGTGCACCAACCCGCAAGCGATCGGCCGCGATGTACGGCGGGTTGATGGCGGCTTCGTTTGTACTTGTTGGCGTCACCGCACCCAATCCGTCTCAGGAAGTTTCAGTGGCGCCTCCGGCCCCAACCGATCGGCTAGAATCATCTCAAACCCCTAAGCCGTCACTGCTTTCGGCAGTGCCGACACCCAAGCCGAAGACTGTGAAAACGCCTACACCAACACCGAAACCTGCAATTTCTCCTGCCACACCTGCACTTGCCAAACCAGATCCCGATCGCAAATTGCCATCTGCAGTCAAATCTGTTGAGCGAACCGCAGAGATTGCTCTTGATGCACAGCAGCCAAAGAAAGACACCAAGAAAGTTATTGACGAGTCTTCTAAAGTTAAGGTTAAAAGTGCCGATTTTCCGAGTTGCGTTAACTCGGATTGCAACTGTTCTGACTTTGCTACTCAAGCCGAAGCGCAGCGAGTTTTAGAGGCATATCCGGGTGATCCGTTTAAGCTTGATCGAGATCAAGACTCGATCGCTTGCGAAACGCTGGGTTAGATTTGATCTGCCAAAATCCTCGGTTAATGATGAAGGCTTTTTTCGGTGATTGTACGAATTGAAGAAGGCAAATCGATCGGCTAAAATCATGTAATTGTTGAGCTTGCGGTGCGGGTGCAGCTATGACTTACAGCTTGAGAATTGTCGATTTGCCAACGAGTGAACGGCCACGGGAACGGCTGATGGCGGGCGGCCCGAAAAGTTTGGCGACTGCAGAATTGATTGCGATTCTCCTGGGTACTGGTCAGGGACCGGGCAAACTTTCCGCCGTCGGGCTCGGACAGTATATTTTAAATCAGTTGAGTTTGCACCACCGCGATCCTCTGGCTGTGCTACGCACTATTAGCGTTCAGGAGTTGACGCAGATTCACGGGATTGGCCCTGCTAAGGCGACTTCTATTTTGGCTGCGGTGGAGTTGGGGAAGCGGGTATTTCAGTCGCGGCCGCCGGAAATGGCTGTGGTTGACTCTCCCCAAGCGGCGGCGGATGCCCTGAGTCAGGACTTGATGTGGCAGTCTCAGGAACGTTTTGCTGTGGTGTTGCTGGATGTGAAAAATCGGCTGCTGGGTACTCAGGTAATTACGATCGGCACAGCAACGGAAACTTTGGCTCACCCACGGGATATTTTTCGCGAGGTGATCCGCCAGGGGGCGACCCGGGCGATTATCTCGCACAATCACCCATCGGGGATTGTGGAACCCAGCCCGGAGGATATTGCTTTGACGCGACAGTTGCTGGCGGGAGCGCAGTTTTTGTCTATTCCGCTACTGGATCACTTAATTTTGGGGAATGGCGATTTTCGGAGCTTGCGACAGACGACGACCCTTTGGGAAGAGTATCCCCAGGGCGATTGAACTCTTATACTTAACTAATTTCATTGCTATCATTAGTTATTTGTATCTTTGGGCTCTCCGACGGCTGAATCAGCTCTGACCGCAGGCAAATGTTCCGGCTGGAGTTCCCCGCTAGAGCCTGTTTTGGCTGAATGTCGCTGCTGATACTTCGTTTCGATCACAACTCGGTTAATCTAGTATAGGTAGGCTGAAGAGGTCGCTAATCCGATTTTTTTTGAGCATACTAAACGTATACTAAACCAGCACCTAAATACCCATTTATTAAGAAATTATTAAATGGGATGTAAAATACACGGTGTGGTGATAGGAGGAGAACTGTGTTTCTGAGACTTGCAGAACAACACCGTAAATTCGTTCAAGATTTGGTAATGAACCTTCAAGCTTTAGCGATCGTGCTAGAGCATCGGGGTTATCTGGCATCCTGCTACACTTGCGGGGGTCAGATGAACAGTGCCTCATTTATGGTCAGTTTGACGGACAACCATCTGATTCGATTCTTAGTGTCAGATTACGGTATCACTTGGACTGAGATGCGGGACGACCGCGAACTCATGAAACTAGAAGGTGCAGAAGCGATTAATCAGTTACAAGAACTGGCAAATCTCGTAAAGTATCAAATCCAACCTTCGGAAGCTACTTTAGCGACGGCGCAGTGAGTGTAGCGATTGCAGGGTTCCGAGGAAGGCGACGCAAGAAAGTCAGTGCTTGTCTGCTAAAACCGAATCCCCAGCGAGTTAGTTGAGAGGGTTCATTTAGGTGCACAGCGATGGCAGCTCAACAGACAAGGGTGCTATCAGGGTGCCTTCAGACGGTTTAGCGCTCAGTCGAGCTCTCAGTCGATCGAAGTGAGCCTGGGCAGACGGCAGACTTTATGCCAGAAGTCTCAAACTTGGAACCTCTAGTTTTTTTTCAGCAGTTGATTCTCCCTTGAGATCGATTAGCAAAATTTAGAAGTGTGACGGCTCGTCGGCTGCGATGTTAATTTCTCACTTGGCCATTCAAAAGTCAAGGAATTGAAATTAACTTTGAGCAGGCAGGTAAAATTTAACATCCAGAGTGAGGATGAGGCTGTGAAGATTGGGCAAAAGGCAGCCCACGGGGTGTGATGTGCGGGCTAATGGCGTTTATTTTTGCTCTTAGATTTAGCCTATCAGGCTAAGAATTAACTTGAAGCAGCATCACTGCTGTAAAACATCTCACAGCCGGCCCAAGCCGGCTAAGTTTTGCGTATATCTAGGCTTTTGGCCAATGTTGGGCTGTTAGGTTAAACGGCTCTTTGAAGTGCACGATCGCACTTGCTACACTAATATTTTATAATATTTTAATGATTAGTCCGAAAATATTTATCGCCAAGTTTGGAGTCAGTATCAAATGGTAAATTTAAGCGAACTACTAGAACCCATCGCCAGTCAATTTCGCAGTCTAGGAATTCCCGAACCAATTACCCATTGGGGACACCCTGTAATGATGGGGATCGTGGTAGTGGCGATGGGCAGTTTTGTCGGGTATACGGGATGGCAGGGACGTTTGGCCACCGATAAAGATGTCGCACTCAAAAGTCGCTCGGATCACCGCAAGCTTGCACCGTGGATGTTTCTGTTTCTAGCTTTGGGCTATACAGGCGGCTTGCTGTCGCTGGTGATGCAGCACCAGCCAGTCATGGAAAGTCCGCATTTTTGGACGGGTTCGGCAGTGCTGGTTTTGCTGGCTGTTGGCAGCTTGATTTCGCTAACGGGTTTTGGGGGCAATAAGCTAGCACTGCGCGCGGTTCACGCTTATTTAGGCACGACGGCCCTTGCACTTATGGTGCTGCACGCGGCTTTCGGTTTAAAATTGGGGCTGTCTATTTAGAAGAAGACTTATCAGGCAGTGGTAGTATATGTAGGGTCGCAATGTGTACCCTACATACAGAGGTTATATCAAATCCTCTCTTCATCGGCATTATTCGTCTCTCTCTCTTCTCTTCCTCTGCGTTCTCTGCGTTCTCTGTGGTTAAATCATTCCGATATAACCGGAATTGATATTATGTGTTCTGGACTGAAACCAACTCTACTTTGGACAGTAAAAATTGCTAATTACTTGCTAATTAATGAATCAAGCAACGGGTGTCATTTTCTGTCTTTCCTACATTTTGGGATTGATTTCTACAGCGGTTTCTTGGGGTAGATACGCGATACTTGCTTTGGGAATAGCGGTAGCGATCGCCCTGCCGAAATTGTTGCGAAAATATACTAAAAATTCTGTCAAAGTTACTAAGAAAAGACGCAGCAGACAAAAAGAAAATGCTCTTGAAGCACCCTTAGATGCGAGGGAAGAGTTGAGTTTGTTGGATCTCCTGCCGCGAGGGAAATGGGTGTGGGCAGTTGCGGGTTTGGTGGCATTTCTAGCTAGCGTTTATTTTGCAGTTCGATCGCCCCAACCAGCAATAGATGACATCAGCAAACTGATTCCGGCGGTTGGAAACACTCAAGAAGTGGCAGTGACAGTTCGCGGTAGAGTTGTCAGTACACCTCGATTGACTCGATCGGGTCGATCGCAATTTTGGCTAGAAACAGATTTAGTTAGCGAAATCAACGGCGGCGAGGGAGGAGCAGTCGTAAACCGCCCAGTATCCGGTAAACTCTACGTTACAGTGCCGCTGTTGCAAACAACGGGTTTGTACGCCGACAATACGATCGCAGTTGTGGGTTCCTTGTACAAACCGCAGCCACCGTCGAATCCGGGGGCTTTTGATTTTCAAACATATTTAGCCAGAGAAGGAGCTTTTGTCGGACTCAAAGGCCGTCAAATTGACTGGAGGAGAGAAAAGGCGATCGCGGATGTAAATCGAGTTAACAGCCAAACGGCTGCTTTCTTGGAACCAAGCGGGATGCAGCCATCGAAAATTCAAGCGATGCGGCAGCGGATCGTGCGATCGCAACTATCGCAGTTAAATGTTCCCGAAGGGCCCTTGATCAGTGCGATCGCCCTCGGCAAACAAGCAGTAGATTTACCTTACAACATCCGTGACTCTTTTGTCCAGGCTGGATTAGCCCACGCGATCGCAGCTTCCGGCACTCAAGTTTCGATGGTTTTGGCTTTAGTTCTAGCTTTAACCAGGCGTTTTTCCAAACAATTACAATTTAGCTTTGGCGTCGGTGCTTTATTTTTGCTTGTGGGATTAACCGGCTTTGAAGCTTCAGTATGCCGCGCCGCTTTAATGGGATTTGGAACATTATTTGCTTTGGTGCTGAACCGCCAAGTTAAGCCGCTGGGATTGCTGTTAATCGCTGCTACTATTTTACTGCTGGTTAACCCTTTGTGGATTTGGGATTTAGGTTTCCAACTGAGTTTTTTGGCAACTTTGGGGTTAATCGTGACAACGCCGCCATTGATGGCAAAATTGGACTGGATGCCGCCCGCGATCGCTTCGATTGTTGTGGTTCCGATCGCCGCTTCAGTTTGGGTGCTACCGCTGCTACTTTACGTTTTTAGCGTGGTATCACCTTACAGCATTTTAGTTAATATTATTGCGGCTCCTTTGCTGTGGATTTTGAGTATTGGGGGGATGGTTAGCGCTTTAGCTGGATTGATTTTTCCGCCGGCTGGCAGTGTTTTAGCACAACTGCTGGACTATCCGGCAAAGGGGTTAATTGCGATCGCCCAATATTTCTCGCAATTACCAGGTAATTCGGTAGCTGTCGGTCAAGTATCGGTGTTTCAACTAATAGCGGTTTACAGTTTAATTTGCTGGGTTTGGATCGGGGGAAGTTCGGCAACGAGCAAGGTACAGGAGGTAACGGATAGAAGGAGGAAGGAAGAACAAAGACGGAAGCCGGAAGCAGTCAGAGGGAAAAACCAGGAAAAAGGGAAAGGGAAGAAGGGGAAAAGTAGAGTTATTGCGCTGCCGAGTTTTTCATCTGCTTGGATTTTACCGCTGGCGCTGGTGGCGGGAATAAGTATCATAGTTTTGCCAGCTTGGCACGTTCAATCATCTTTATTTCAAGTTACTTTGCTGGCGACATCTGGCGAACCAGTGTTAGTAATTCAAGATCGGGGAAAAGTGGCGCTAATTAATAGCGGTGATGAAAATACCGTAAGGTTTACAGTGTTGCCTTTTTTGCAGAAGCAAGGAGTTAATTCTGTGAATTTTGCGATCGCCACTCACGGTCATTTAGGTTTGAGCAGTGGTTGGGGAAAATTACTAGAACGCTTGCCAATTAAAACATTTTATGATAATAATGCTCCGAAACAAATTCACCGTGGCAGCAATCAGGAATTTATAACGGCTGTGCAATCTCGCCAAGGCGTTTACTTTCCTTTAGAAACTAACAGTACAGTTGATCTGGGTTCGACGCGGTTGCAGTTGGTGAATGCGGAGATGCCGGTGGTAGAATTCCTGGTGGGAAATCGAACTTGGTTGCTCGTCGGTGAAATGACACCGGAAGCGCAAAAAAAATTGGCAGCAACGGGAACCTTGAAGCCGGCTCAAGTGCTGTGGTGGTCGGGAAAAACCTTGACTGCCGAGTTATTGGGCGCAGTTGGGCCGCAAGTGGCGATCGCATCTGCTAACGAAATCGACCCAGAAACCGCCGCCCAACTGCGCCAAAGCAAAACCCAAATATTCTGGACAGGGCGCGACGGAGCCCTCCAGTGGACTCCTGCTGGGGGATTTAAGACCACTCTGGAATCAGAAGAAAATCAAACTTCTTTTTTATAAAGATTTACAATGTGGCGCACTGTGCGGTAATATACTTTTAGCTCACATCTCAAATCAATTGGAGAGGTGGCAGAGCGGTTGAATGCGGTAGACTCGAAATCTACTTTAGGGGTAACTCTAACGTGGGTTCAAATCCCACCCTCTCCGTACATTCCTTACTCCACAAGGCTTTGATGCTATCCGCTTCTTTAGCCCAATGTGCAGTTTTATAGGCAGTGGTATATATGAGTGGTATATAAACCACTTCGGTATATACCACTTTTTGCTTTAACTCCACCCCATCAAGCGGGCGATCGGTCAAGACAAAAGTATTTCTAAAATTGCCTCGAAATCTATTTTAAAGGCAACTCTAACGTGGGTTCAAATCCAACCCTCTCCGTACATCTCAGCGTCAAGCGCGCACCTTATTAACCTAGGGTGCGCGCACCTGATTATATTATGAAATTTAACTCCACAATCTCCGTAGCATGATAGCTGCTTTCATTTCGGTGAGGATGGGGGAATTAGTCTAGATTCTTTGTTTCCCTAGTCCATAGTCGCTAGTTCCTAGCACGAAAACCCCTAGCCTGTTGCTCGTTCCCCGTGCCCAGTTTCCTGTTTCTTCTAATAACGTAGCCTGTAATTGCGAGGCGGCGCTAATTGCGCTAAAGCCCTACTACGAAATGCTCACGCCGGAATAGAAATCACAAACTCCGAACCCTGACCCAGGGAAGAATTCACCACTAATGTACCTCCATGTTTTTCCACAACAATTTGGTAGGCTATCGACAATCCTAATCCTGTTCCTTGACCTACAGACTTGGTGGTGAATAAGTGGTTAAAGATGTTTTCCTTGACTTCGGGTGACATCCCCACTCCATTATCCTTAATGCGAATCAAAACCTGATTGTTGGATTCGCTCAGAGCAGTTTGAACCGTGATTTGATTAGGTAGAGCTTTAATTTCACTAAAACTCCGCCCCTTATTGGACTCCTCCAGAGCGTCAATCGCATTAGCCAGCACATTCATAAATACCTGGTTTAACTGTCCGGGAAAGCATTTTACGAGGGGCAAGTTACCATAGTCTTTCACAACTGCAATGGCAGGGCGGAACTCGCTGGCTTTTAAACGGTGCTTAAGAATTAGCAGAGTGCTTTCGAGTCCGTCGTGAATATTGAAAGAAACTGGTCGATCGCTATCAGCCCTGGAAAACGTTCTTAGACTCGTACTGATATTGCGGATGCGATCGACTCCCTCCTGCATCGAGCCAATCAATTTGGGCAAATCTTCTCGCAAATACTCCAAGTCCATATCCTCAATTTCTGCTTCAATTTCCACTCCCGGATTGGGAAACTTTTCTTGATACAAATCAATCAAATTGAATAAATCCCCCACGTATTCTATAGCCGGTTGCAAGTTGCCGGCGATAAAGCCTACGGGATTGTTAATTTCGTGGGCTACACCTGCGACTAAATTTCCGAGAGCAGACATTTTTTCACCCTGCACCAATTGCAACTGCATCTGTTTGAGATCGTTGAGATAAAGCTCTAGTTTTTGGGCATATTCCTGAGATTGTTGATACAGTCGGGCGTTTTGTAAGGAAATTGCTGCTTGGGAACACAGGATATTGAGGATGGCGACGCGATCGCGCGTAAACGCCCCCGTTGTGAGATTATTCTCTAGATACAGAATCCCCATTACTTTGCCTTGATGGAGAATCGGAGTGCATAAAACGCTCTTGGGTTGGTGCTCAATGATGTAAGGATCGCCAGCCCAGGTGGTTTGAGTGCTGGCACGATCGAATACCAAGATTTCTTTTGTACGTTTGACGTAGTTAATGATGTTCAGAGGAATTGCTTTGCTTTCTTCAACTCGAAGTGATTCCAAGTCACAATCTTGGCGATTTGTACAGTGTACGGCAACTCTCCACTTTCCACCTTCCTCCAAAATTAATGCTCCGGTTTGTGCTCCGGCATTTTGCACTACTACTTGCATCAAAGTAGTTAGCAATTGCTCTAGTTCTATTTCACTGGAAAGAGCTTGAAAAGCTTTGATCACTGTCGGCAAATCTACTAACTCCAAACTGCTGGTGCTACCGATAATTGTTCTATTCGTGTTAGATAGAGATGATTCACTGCTGGATGTGTGAGTTGTTTCTGTCGGATTCTGGCGAGTTCGCTCCTGTTGCAGGATCACAGCAAGCAATTCGGGGTAGCGCTGTTCTAGATGGTCAATCTTGGCTTTGGCTCCCCACTTTGCGTAAGCATAGTAAGCATCAATTAAATAGGGTTTTGCCAGTTTTTCTTTGCCCCATTCTAAGTAGAATTTGGCAGCGAGTTCGTGAGCAACTGCTTCTTCGTTGATGTACTCGTTTTCTTGGGCGAGGGCAATAGCCTTGTCGTACATCTCGACCGCTTCTATTTTTTGGTTTAAAACCCGATGCTGTTCTGCCTCAACTAGATAGAATTTATGCAGATGATTCATGGGGGCATGATGCGCCCATTTCAGCATTTTTTCTTGATTAGCTTGTACTCTGTCGAGAAGTTCCTGTTGTTCGGACTCTGGAGTCTCAGAATAAACCGCCAATCTCACTAGAGAATCGTATAAATAGAAGATTGCAACACTTATCTGCCCTGAAGCGGCGCTCAAATAACTTTCTATTTGAGCCATATTTTTAAAGGCTTCCGGGTAATTATCCAACAGATAACAAAGCACAAGTTTGTGCAAGTATAAGTAATGAATGCCCAGGTAGTTATTGGTTCGCTGATATAGTTGCAGCATTGTCTCTTCGTCGTAGGCTTCTCCCTTTAAAAGGCATGGGTTTTGCGATCTTCCTATCAAGTTCAAAACGGCTTGCCAACAAATTTTTTGATAAGAAAGTGCTGTGTCCTGGTGAATTTTACTAACGGCATCTGCGTAGCTTGCTATCTCTCGTTCGAGTTGGGTTAGCTGCCTGCCAATAAAATACGAATAATAACTGTATTCATAGATAGCATAGCCAGCAAATTCTAACTCTCCAGTTTCCAGCCCACAAAAATAATCTGACAGCAAAGGTTGTAAGGTATTTCTGAGGTGTTCTTTCCAAGGTTGAATACCAGAATGCACCATTGCGGATGTCTTCGCTTGGATTTCTTTGGCATTTAATTTTGACACTAGACGTAAAGCAAGTTCACCTAATTGATAGCCCCGATCAATATCTCCCATCCCACAGAGAAGAAAACTATATATGGCAAAAGCATAGGGAGACAAAGAAGCATTGCCATATTGGACAGATAAATTGACCTGTTTGCAAACTACCAAAGGCACGAGTGGCGGCAACGCTACGTAGGCAGGAGAAAATAGGCTTGACAGAATCGTTATAGTTGCTAGTTGTTGAGGAGCTGTCATCAGAGGAAGATCGATTAAATCCTCAATTCGCTTCTCATTCAAAATTGCCGCAGTTTCGCCTAATGCCTGCCCAATATCCGACGGATTTGGCTCCGAGGGAAACTCTACCCCCAACAGTTTTAAAACTTGTAGTCCTGTATTCAGCGCTTCCTGTAACTTATTTTGCGCCATACAAGCTTGCATCTGGACTTCATATACTTTCACTTTGTCCAGTAGCATTTTGGCACAGCTTTCCACGACTGATGCCAATTCTTCCATCCGCTCAAAGTCACCGCACAGATATGCCGCTTCTGCTGCTTCGGTATACAGCGCTAATGTTAGTTCGTATTGACTATGCCAACTATTTTCTGTCAGTAATTCCTGGCCAACCTTGAAATCTTCAACCGCAGCAGCATAAGCGGTAGCAGCTTTGGCTTTCTTTCCAGCAACCAGATTCAATCGTGCTAATTGTTCCCGTTCTGCCTCCTGGGTAATTAGCTCAACTCCCACATTTAAGTGATTGACAATATCAAAAATTCTTTCTTCTCGATCGGCTTCTGGCGTATTCTTTAATAACAGTTGACCAATTTTTAAGTGAGTAGAACGCTTTTGGTCTTCAGGAATGAGGGAATAGGCTGCTTGTTGAACGCGATCGTGTAAAAAATTATATTTGGGTAATTGGTCATGGGTAATTAGTAATTGGTCAGATTTCTTTTCCTTAGCGATTACCGATGCGCTATTTCCCTCTGGTTGATAAAACTTATAAACTTCGCTAATGGGTAAAATTAGCCCGTCTTGTAGTGCTTTCCATAAAGCCGATGCGGTTTCTGTTGGCGAATTTTCATCAACAATTGCTAACGTCGCCAAATCGAACTGATTGCCAATACAAGCAGCTAACTTTAAAACTTCCTGTGTCTGGGCTGGCAACTTTCGCAACTGAAGTGCCATAAATTCTACAACATCATCTGTTAGTGCCAAGGTTCGCACTCGGGCAATATCGCACTGCCAATACCGAGATTCAAAATTAAATTCAATAAGCCCATCTTCCTGCAAAGATTTGAGGAATTGTGTGCTGAAAAATGGATTGCCTTGGGTTTTCTGATAAACGAGTTCTGTCAAAGGCTGAGCCAACGCTGTAGAACAAGCTAGAGTATCGGCAACTAAACAATTTACGTCGGCTCTATCAAGTGGTGCTAAGGTAATAGTATTCACCTTTGCTTCAGTTTTTTGAATCTCTGCTAACGTCAGCATCAATGGATGTGCTGGAAAAACTTCGTTATCCCGATAAGCTCCAATTAAAAAGAGATAGCGGTTATCAACGTCGCTCATCAGCAGTTGAATTAATTTTAACGATGCTGAGTCAGCCCATTGCAAATCGTCCAAGAAAAGCACTACAGGATGGTCTTTTGTTGTGAAGACTTGAATGAATTTTTCAAACAACAAATTGAAGCGATTTTGCCCAGCACTTCCCGAAAGTTCGGGGACTGGCGCTTGCTGTCCGATAATACGTTCTAGTTCAGGAATGACTTCAACGATTACCTGAGCATTCTCGCCCAAAGCAGCCAAAATATCCAACTTCCATTGTTCTACTTTAGCATCGGTTTCCGATAGCAGTTGTCCCATTAAACCGCGAAAAGCTTGGACAAATACTGTAAAGGGAAGGGTGCGTTGAAATTGGTCGAATTTTCCTTTAATAAAGTAGCCTCGCTGTCTCACAATTGGTTTGTGAACTTCGTTAACGACAGCGGTTTTGCCAATGCCTGAGAAACCGGCAACGAGCATCATTTCGGTGCTTCCGGCACTGACGCGCTCGAAGGCCGATAGCAGGGAGAATACTTCGCTTTCTCTACCGTACAACTTTTCTGGGATTATGAAGCGATCGCACAAATCTCGTTGTCCTAATTTAAAGGATGCAATCTCTCCCTTTTCTCTCCACTGCTGCCAACAAGTTTCTAAGTCATACTTGAGTCCGCTGGCACTCTGATAGCGCTCTTCTGCATTCTTCGCCATCAGTTTACCCACTATCTCAGACAGTACCGGAGGAACTGCTGGGTTGAGTTCATGGACGGGAATAGGTTGCTTTGCCAGGTGGCAGTGTACCAAATCCATTGGATCGTCTGTTTGGAAGGGTAACTTTCCTGTTAGTAATTCGTAGAATGTGACTCCCAGAGAGTAGAAATCTGTGCGGTAATCAATGCCTCGGTTCATTCGCCCAGTTTGTTCGGGAGATATGTAAGGTAAAGTGCCTTCGAGGACATTGGGATTTTGAATTTCTTGGGTTTCGCGCGGCAGCAGGGAAGCGATGCTCAAATCAATCAGCTTGACTTCTTTACTGGTGGGGTTAATTAGAATGTTGGCGGGCTTGAGGTCTTTATGGATGACGTGGTGGCGATGAAGGCCGTCAAGGGCGTTGGCAATTTGAATCGCCATAGGAAAAAAATCGTTAACTGGCAAGCCTTCTAGGGTTTCGTTGCTATCGGATGCTAGACTAGCAAGGTAGCTACATAAGGAAATTCCGCCAAAGTCTTCCATCACCAGAGCATAGCGGTTATGATAGCTCTCCAGGCTGTATGCCTTGACAGTGCCGGGGATATTTAAGTTTTTAGCAATTACGTATTGGTTGCGGAAGTGAACCAGTTCGTTGAAGCTGGGAAAGTCATTTCGCAGTAATTTGATCGCGACGGGTTGCTGATCACAAGAGCGAATACCCCGATAAACTAGAGTTCGATTGCCTGCGTATATTTGCTCGTTTATGTGATATCCTAGAAAAAAATTTGTGATGTTAGCCATATCTACGTATTCCTACTGCTTCTGTCAAGTCTGAAGCTTCTGAGAGTTACTATCTACTATTTTCGCTCGCTCTGCTTTAGTATTCAGTGAATTACATTTTTCTTAATATATTGGGGAGAGATAGTTATGAAAGCAAGAGTTTAAAACAATACTTGAATTGTTTATGTAAGAGCTGTTTATAGTTGAGTTAATACTAAGTAGAAGATGAAGAAGGCTAAAGCTGATTGAACGACAGCCGTTGATAGAAGAGGAATT
This sequence comes from Microcoleus sp. B5-D4, assembly GCF_036705145.1. NCBI lineage: Bacteria > Bacillati > Cyanobacteriota > Cyanophyceae > Oscillatoriales > Microcoleaceae > Microcoleus > Microcoleus sp. B5-D4. The sequence goes on from NZ_JAUBTV010000001.1 coordinate 75,162, forward strand.
TAAGAGGCTAATCAGGTACTTAAGAGCATTTTTAAAACCGATGCTTGAATGCGATCGCCTATAAAAACTAATCTCTAGTTTACATCATAATTTAATGTCATTAGTACAATTCGGGTGGATCGGAATTTAAAGCGGGAAGCAGAGGAAATTGAGTTGGTGTGTCAGATTAGGGATAAATTGGGATTCATGGGAGCGCCCGCCGAATTATTTCTCCAACTGCCACAACAAGCTGCCCACTCTAATAAGTGAATCAGGTATTAAATGCCAAAATTCAGGAGCAGACTATGGAACTAGCCCAAGTCAATTATATTTGGCCACTCACATACTTACAATTACCAATTACCAATTACCCCTTTGATTTTTTCACTTCCAATACCTGCGCCAGTGAAACAAATTCTCCCATAAATTGCGCGAAAAAGTATTGCGACCCAAGCGCTGCGACTCCCAAACGGCAGCAGTTTGACCGTTAATTGCCGAAAAACTCGACCAAATATAAGGAAGTTGGGCGATCGCCTCAACCTTCATCCCGTGACGCACAGCCAAAGCGATCGTGTGAATCAACTCAGCAGCTTGCGGCCCGACAATACTCGCTCCCAACATCTCCCCGTTGCGACGCCCGACAATCTTACAAAAACCAGTTGTATCCCCGGACATTTGAGCTCTTTCAACATTCTTGAAATATTCCCGACAAACAATCAGATCGTCTCCAAAACGGCGCCTTGCTTGCGCTTCAGTCAAGCCAACCCTCGCCAACTGTGGATCGGAAAAAATAGCCCAAGGAATCCCACGATAATCTATTTGAAACATTGGCAAAAACAAAGCATTTTTCACAGCAACCGCAGCTTCGTAATTAGCGATGTGAGGGAACGGATAACCCCCAGCAACATCGCCGATCGCGTAAATGCGATGATTAGTTGTTTGCAGCTTTTCATTTAAAATCACCCCCCGATCGCTGAATTTAACCTTAGCCGCTTCGAGATTTAACGATGAAAAATTGTGTCCTCTACCTGCAGCCAGAAAAATCTCCTCAGCTTCGATAGCCCTTGGCCCAGCTTGAATCCACTTTTTACCCTCAATCACCCTAGCTTGAGTCACCTCAGTAGCAGTAAGAATCCGCACTCCTTCAGCTTCCATTCCAGCTTGCACCAAACCAGCCGCCTCCCGGTCTTCTTTAGCCAAAATGTGCGAACTTTTCACCACCAAAGTGACAGCAACCCCTAGGCGAGCAAAAGTTTGAGCCACTTCGACACCGCTGGGATCGGCACCGATTACAGCCAAACTTTTAGGCAACTCTGGAAGTTTGGCTAATTCCCCGACAGTTTCCGAAGTAAAAAAGCCAGCAGACGAAAGTCCTTCAATATTGGGAATCGCCGGCAGAGTTGGACAAGCTAGCAAATAACAGAGCGATCGCAATTTCCTACCGCCGACAACAAAAGCCAAATCCGGTTTCGCCACAAACTCGCCACTGCCAAAAATAACATCGACCCCGCGAGCAGCTAAAACGCCGAGAGAATCAATTTCTGACAAATTAGAAACAACATCATCTGCCCACTTGAGAACCCCGTCAAAGCGCAATTTGAGTGGCATGGAGGAATTGGCGACTTCCCAACGCACCCCCAACTGCTGGCGGCTGATCTGCTGGGCAAAACGAGCAGCCTCCCTCAAAGTTTGGCTGTATCTCAAACCAAGGTCGATCGACTCTTTCCCTCCAGTCGGCAAATCTTGGGAATTACTTAGGGGTTCCACCAAAGCAACGCGAGCCGGGAAATTAGTTGCAGTCAAAGCAGCATAACGTCCGGCCGGAGTTCCACCAATAATCACTAAATCATAGTCAAGCATAAATAAAGAAGTCAGTAGTCAGTAGTCAGTAGTCATTAGTCAGTAGTCATTAGTCATTAGTCATTAGTCATTAGTTAGTAGTCATTAGTTAGTAGTTTAGGAGGATCTGCGCGCGGGGTCAGAAACCCGGTTTCTTCCTAGATACTTCGCTGCAAAACCCAAGATTTTTAGCCATCCTCGCATCATTTGTGAATTTCTTACTCCCTCCCCTTTATAAGGGGAGGGTTGGGGTGGGGTCAAAAGTTTACGACTCCTGCAAGGATTGCTATATCATAGAAACCGGGTTTCTTGGGGATGTCCGCTCAAACGACCAATAAAATCGGTTTGTTAACTTTTATTGGTTGTCAACTGTCAACAGTCAACTGACAACAGTCAACTGTCAACAGTCAACAGTCAAAAGTCAGCTAACGAATAACTTCGGAAAGTCCAGCAATCAACCGCAGATTGTCCGCCCTGGAGCGCACAGCCACCCGAAAAAACCGATCGCCCAACTCAGGAAAACTTAAACAATCCCGAATCAAAATCCGGTGTCGTTCCAAGAGACTTTTTTGAATCGAAGAAACCGACATGGACGACTCAACCAACAAGAAATTAGCCGCCCCGGCAATTGGCTGCAAACCCGGTAAATTAGCCAAACCCTCAAATAGCTCTCGGCGAGCAACAGGCAGCCAATCCCAGGTTTGCTGCTCAAAAACAGTATCTCGCACCACAGCAGCAGCAGCAGCAGCAGCCAAAGCATTCACAGGCCAAGGATCGCGCAGTAACTGCCAGCGGCGCAGAATATCGGGATGGGCGATCGCGCAGCCCAACCGCAGTCCCGGCAGAGAATAGAATTTAGTGAGCGATCGTAAAATCACCAAATTCGGAAACTCCTCAACAGCATCGATCAAAGTTTCCTGCTCAGAAGGGGGTAGAAAGTCCATAAAGGCCTCATCCACCACCACCATACCTAACTGCTTCACATAAGGCAAAATCGCCTCCCTAGCAAACAGCAAACCCGTAGGATTGTGCGGGTTATTCAGTAGCAAACCACGTCGAGAGGGGGCATCGAGAGCAAGAGGAACTGGGATACGAAAAGAAGGGGAGACAAGGGAACGGTTAGAAACCGACAAATCATCCGTTACTAACTCGTTTCCTGCCCCAACGTCCAACGATTTCAGATCCAACTCAGATGTGGCACCATTCTCAATTAGTTGTTTAGGAACAGGCAAGATGCCTGTTCCACAAGAAAATTCATCTCTTGTGGAATGGGCATCTTGCCCGTTCTTGACAATGGTGCAAGATTTAATATCCAAAGGGCATTTGATCACCTGCGCGCCGAAAGCCGAAAGAGCCCGCGAGTAATCGCCAAAAGCCGGAGTCACCAAATAAGTCCCCTCCAGCTTCGACAAATCCCAAGCCGCCCAAGTCAACAATTCCGCCGAACCATTCCCCGGCAAAATCCAATCCCGGTCAACATTCAAAGCCTCACCCAAAGCAGTCCTGAGTTCTCCATAATCCGGGTCTGGGTAAGCCGTCAGACTGCTCAAGTGTGATTGAATCGCAGCCAGGGCCGACTCAGGAGGACCCAAAGGACTGATACTCGCAGAAAAATCGACAATAGCAGAGGCAGGGCAGCCTGCCAGTGTGGCTGCCCAAGCTAAATTCCCACCGTGTACAGGTCTAATCAAGACTCAGTTCGCCAGCTATTCCGCGTTTTTCGGCGGTGCAACTCTGTCCTTAAACAACTTCCCTGCGGAAAATGCAGGAACTCTGGTTGCCGGGATTTCCATCTTGTCCCCAGTTTTGGGATTGCGACCCTCGCGGGCCTTGCGTTCCCGCGACTCAAACGAGCCAAAACCGACCAGCGTCACCTTGTCGCCATCGGAGACAGCTTCCATGATTGCTTCCAGGGCCGCACTCAAAACAGCATCTGCCTGTTTTTTCGTCACGCTAGCCTTTTCCGCCACTGCATCAACCAATTCACCTTTGTTCATTGCGAACTCCTTCTCGATTTGCAAAATTACGTTAAACAGAGTTAGTTCAACTATTAGCTGTGAGTTATCAACTGGATTGAGGTGTGGATTGGGAGGTTTGGGTGGTTCCCGATTGCTCCCGTCCGCTTCCCCGAATCACAACTCCTGCTGAATACCAATTACCCTAGGGTAATTGGTCAGAAAAGGAATTTTTGTTTCTAACTGCTGAAAACCCCACAGCATCTAATTTTCACTGCATTATTCTAAAGTCTTGCCGACCGTTATGGATCGGTGGAACCTTTAATTTATATGGAACTTGCTAATTTTTGTAATTAATCCCAAAATTTAGGTAAAAAAATACCACATTGGAGACAAGATTTCTCGCCTCGGTGGATTTTTGAACCAAAAAAAAGGAGAAATAGAAAGAATAAAATGTAATTTGTCAAGGGCTAAAGGAAAAGTTTTTTCCTTCTTCCTTCTTTCTTTCCCCTCTTTCTTTCCCCCGTGGGGCAGGGCTGTTTCATTCTCAACGAAATCATCGTTTTGTAGGGGTAGCGCTACCCCTACTCCCCGTGCCTACCCCCTCCACGGACGAGGGAATCGGTGTTTCAAGTATCGGGGCTCTTCACGAGGGTTTGCCCCTAGGTCGAAGGAAACCGCCCTCCGTGGGGGGGGCTGTTTCCTTCTCCCGAAACCCGCCAGGGACTGAAGTCGCTGTCTCATAGCTGAAGTCGTCTGAAGACGACTGAAAGAGTTATTTATAGTGCTCTTGCAGAGGACTAATGAGTTCTTTAGTCCTCTAAAAGAGGACTTTCGCTTTGAGGCAGGGGTTTCAACCCCTGTCGGACTGTCGGACTGTCGGACTGTCGGACTCAGGGGAAAGAGCGTGGAAAGTTGACAGCAAGGCATTTTTCCTTTGTTCCTACTGTCTCGGCTGGACTGGCTGACTGCGCTGCAACAGTTGGCGGGCGTCGGGACTGATGTTGTTTTGGTAGCCAAAGTTCGATCGATCGCTATCATCCAAAATCTGCGGCGTCAGCAATACAATCACTTCCGCCCGCTCGTTGATCTTAGTAGTGCTCCTGAACAGCGAACCGATAATCGGCAAATCTCCTAAAATCGGAATCTTCCTCGCTGTAACCCGGTCTTGGTCGCGGATAATCCCCGATAAAATCAAAGTCTGACCGTCCCGCAGGCGAATTAGCCCCGACTGCAAAGAGCGGCGAGCCAGCAGGGTGATAGTGTTATTTTCTCCTGCGCCAGTGCTCAGGGGTCTGTCCGGGCCGATCGCACTGACGATTGGGTTGACTCGCAGAGAGACAAAACCGTTATCGTCGATGCGATCGATCGCCACTCCCAACTGCAAACCGGCCTGGCCTTTTTCTGCCGTCACCGTTCTGGTAGTTTGACCTTCTGTTGTCTGTGATTCCGATCGAATGTTAGTAACCACTTCTTCGGTGATATCCACATTCGCCGTTTCCCCTTCTTGGACAACTAAAGTCGGGTCAGTCAGGATTTTGGCATTCTGGCTGGTAATACTTGCTTGCAGGTTAGACAGAAAACGTCTTGGATATTGGAACAGCGGGAACTGACCAAAAAGCGCACTTCCCGAACCGGTCGCCGAGCCTGGAGTGTAATCCGTAATTCCAACTCGCGTGGGGTCATTAGTAATTGGGGCTGTCGGCTGGAGGAACACACCTTTGGCGGCGGTATCGCGACCTTGACCTGTCAACGGCACGATACGCCGGCCGTTCGCATCGTAGAAAGGAGTATCCCTGAATTCTTGGGGAATGTCTCGGTTCTCAATAATCGGCCGATTAGCTATGCCACTAGTTACAGTCGTCTGATCGGGCGGATTGATGCCGCCAAAATTGACGATCGCCGCCCCGCCGTCATTGACAAAGAAACTGTCATTAATCCCGAAAGAGAAGCTAGTATTTGTTCTGTTGTCTCCCGACAAGTTGATATCGATCACCTTGACGTTGACAGCCACTTGACGGCGGCGCAAATCTAGCTGTGTCAAGAAAGCCACAGCCATGTCAACTTTGCGTGGGTCGCCCACCAAAGTGATGGAATTGAGCCTAGAATCCGCCAGCACCGACAGTCCCCTCAGCAAGAGCGGCCCCGTGCCTTCCCTAGCGCCGATCGCCTTAATGTCGGGTTCCCGAATTTCCACATCCCGCGCAGCATTTCCCTGGCCCACGCTTTGAATAGTCACCCGAGTAATCGGCAGTTGAGTTTCCGCACCTTGAGCACTCAAAAAGTTAGCTGCATCCGTAGAGCGAACTTGATTGAGCCGCAAAGTCCGAATGATAATATTGCGCGAGTCGATCGGCAAGTTAGTCCCTACAAAAATCGTCCGCCCCTGGCGGTTAGCTTGCAGCCCGCTGAGCCTTAGCACGTAATTAAAGACATCTTGCACCGACTCATTTTCGATGTCCAAAGAAATCTTTGGCCCTTCATCTGAACCGGTGGCTCCCGGCTGACCAGGCACTGCGGGCTGGCCGGGTTGAGCAGGGGCTCCGCCACCTGTAAAAGCAATGTTCAAGCCCGCAGCGCGAGCCAGCAGAGCCAAAACGTCCCGGACTGGGGCATCCCGCAGCACCAAGCGGGGGATGCGTTCTCCCGAACTCAGTTCAATATTTCCCGCGCCGGGGGCGATGTTAGACACTGCGATATCTCCCAAGGGGGGAGCAACTGCCCGCGGTTGGAAAGGCGCAGCCTGATTGCTCTGGGATTGAATTTCGCTGGGGAGGGGCGGGCGATCGTTTCTGGTAATAGTAACTTCGGGATTTGGCAGCAGCACGCCTGGGTTTTGCGAGGTGCGGACTTGGGGAGCCGGGGGGGGAGCTGTTTGGGTCAGGGGCAGTCCCGGAGGCGGCGGGGGTGGAGTTTGGGCAGACTGTACTGTACCACCCTGTCCGGCAACGCTGAGGACGATGCTTTGGCCTTGTCCCGGCACAATTTGTCCGTTGGGAACTCCGTTGGTGCCGGCTACCACAACGCGGATGCTGTTAGCCTCTACCTGGCTGATTTCTACTGAAGAAATTCCCGGAGCGGGGTTATCTTGACGGAAGCTGTTGCCTTGTGGCAAGCGGAGCTGGGTGTTGATAATTGTGGCTTGGTAAGTATTGCCGTTATTGATGGCGAAAACTTGCGGGCGATCGCCCTTTTCTGTCGCCATAACAATATTTACCCCATTATTGGCTTGACTTACTTGCACTCCTGTGACTTGAGTCGGCACTGCCGAGACGGGGGCTTGCGCTACGAGAACTCCGGCCATGCTGCCCAAGAGTCCTCCACTTAACCGTAGATGCTGTTTCACGTTCTCTCCTCAACTACACTTTGTTATTTATTTCTTGTTCGCAGTCTTTTGTCGCTAGCTGCTAAACTGACTAAAATATTCAAGGGTTCGAGCCTTTTTGAAAGGAGAAGTTATGCCCTTTTCGATTGGCAATTTTCGATTGGGAATAACTGATGACATAAGGGTTAGAAACTATCCTACAGCAATCCTCGCATCATTTGTGGATTTCTTACTCCCTCCCCTTTGTAAGGCGAGGGTTGGGGTGGGGTAAAAAATTTACGACTCCTGCAAGGATTGCTATACACTTCCCTTACTTTGAGAAACTGGTATTAGAAGAAAGTAGGTTTTAGAGCCAATTGTTGATTGCCTATAATTTTTTTTTGTGGCATTCATATTTTTTTGACTTCTACCTTCAATCTTCAAAATTCCACCTTCTGCCTTTTCCTTTCTTGTGAAAGAGCGAGTTGGGAACAATAGCTAATATCTATCCGCCCAACTACCGCTACTTAGCACCAGGACTTGGAGCCGGAGTTGGCGGTTTTTCTTCTTGCTTTAACGGCAGCAGTGCGTGCAAGTCAAAAGCAGTTTTAATTTTAGTTGGCGGCTGCTCCACAGGAACTATTTTCCCTTTCAAAAAATCAACTTCAATAGGCTGATTTGATGGGATCAATTCCGATGTCAATTTTCTCACTACCAACAGCGACTGCATCAACTCCAAGTTACGCATAAAATTGCGGGTTTGAGCGAAAGTGCCTTCAAACTCTACCTTAAATTTTTTGCGTCTGAGCTTGCCAGCCAGGGACGGGCCGAAGGAGGTATCGGCCAGAATATCAGGGTCGGGAGCTCCCGGCGCGGCGGTGGCTGCCGCTGGGGGCATATCCGGCTCAAATTTGGTAATTTTAGCCTTGAGGTCATCTCCTTGCACCCCGGCGTTGATTCTATTAACCAGTTGGGTCATGTCAAGCAAAATCGTGTTGGCGCTGGCGTCGCTGGCAAACATTGCCGTCACGTTGGCCCGGCGCTGTTTTGCTTCTTCTTGCTTGGCTTCTGCTTCTGCCTTTTTTTGAATTTGAGTTTGCAATTGCCGTTGCGTTTGCTCGCTTTCGCTAAGTTTTTGCTTGAATTGGTCGCTTTTTTGGAATTCGGGAAGTACGAACTGGTACCCAATGCCGCCGGCAATGACGAGCCCGAGAACCGCGATGCCGATTGCTTGGACTTGGGGTGTCAGCTTAATGCCGAATATTTCTTGAGCCCCTGTATCTTCTGCTTGTCCGCTAGGACCATACTCATTTGCTAATGTCATTGTTTTTTCACCTCTGGTTTTTGTGGTTCTAGCACTCCTTTTTCTTGAAGTGTTTCTATCCGTATTGCGAGCCCGTCTGCTTGCTTGCTTCGCAGTTCGGAGAGCAACTCGGAGGCCCCCGTCGGGCTGAGCGTCGTTTCAATTTTATATTCCACCACCGGTCGCAGTTTGGGAAGTTCTGTGGGTGCTGCGTTTTGGTTACGCACTTGTAATTGTGCGGGGTTGTTTTTTAATGTGGCCGCTATCAGTTTGGTATCGGTGTTAAGGAAGAAGGGAGAGCGCTGGACTAGCAACATAAAGTCGTTAACTTGAGCAAAGGTACTGGCTATTCCTGAAATTTGTACTTTTGCTGCCTGCTGCGGGACGACGGGGACGGGAGCAGCAGCCGGGGTGGGGCTGGCTGGAGACGGACTCGCCCCTGGGGACGGACTGGCTGCAGGGGCGGCTGCGGGGGGTGGGGGTGCTGCTGCAACGGGGGAGGGACTCGGGTCGATTTGCTCGATTTTGCCAATTTGCACTCCCGCCGGAGTGCGGGCACTGAGGTCTTGCAGCATCGCCGACCAAGGTTTAATTTGGTCGAATACTCCAGCTAATGCTTTGTATTCGGCGGTAACTTGGTCGGTTTCGGCGTTGATGGCTTTGATGGTGTTGGCTTGAGTGTTTAACGTTGCCAGTTCTACGTCGATGGCTGCTTGTTGTTTGGCCAATTTGTTATTTTGATTAATCGCCCACCACCCGGCGCCCAGGACTGCGGCGTTGACCCCGAAGGCAAACAGCACTGCCCCATATATGGGCAGTTGGTCTTTGGCTCCACCGGAACTTTTTTTAGCTGAGCTTTTGGCTGCTGCAACGGGTTTGTAGTCCGGACGGTCGTTGAGAAAATTAATATCTAGGCTGTACATGGCTTCACTCGATTTTTTAGCAGAAGGGAGAAGGCAGAAGGCACAAGGTAGAAGGAAGAAGGCACAAGGTAGAAGAAAAAAGTGATCGACCGCTTATGTTTGAGCAATTAAGAATGTCCCAACTCTCTTGGCTGTTGCTATAGATTTAAATTTGAAATTTTAGATTTTAGACAGAGCCCAAGATTGCTGGTACAAGTGAAGGATTTATTTAGGGAAGAAAGAAACAACTTTTTGCCTTCTACTGAAGGAAGGGGCTGCTTCTACCTCAGATATATTCTACCTTTTACCTTCTACCTTCTACCTCCCATATTCTACCTTCTGCTTTCTGCCTTCTTCTTTTGGAAGGGGTTTTTACCTAAAATTCTCAAATCGGTTTTTCTCTCATCTAAAACTGTTAGTTCACATAACCTCCCTTAGTCCTAAACCTAGGGCGACTCCTAAACCTGCTCGCTGTTCTGGGGTAATTTCTTGGCTGATTTCGACTCCTAGGGTTTCGATGGGATCGACTTGAGATGCGGGCAAGCTTAATCTTTGCATAAAAAATTCGTCGAGTTTGCCGATCGCAGCTCCCGGGCCTGCTAGCAGTAGTTGCGCTACTTCGAGTTCTTCGCTCTGGTTGAGGTAAAAGTCTACTGAGCGGCGCAGTTCGTCTGCTAGTTCTCCCAATACTTTTATCATCGCATTTGTGCCGGGATTGGCGTCTCCCGATGCCCCCATTGTATCTGTGACTGGCAGGGTCATACCTTGCAGTTCGCTGGTGTCTCTGGTTGGTGGCAGGTTCATGGCTTGGTTGAGGGCGGTCTGGATTTGGTAGGTGCCGATCGGGATGGTACGGTTGAACTGAGGTATGCCGTCCACTACTATAGCTAACTCGGTGCTGTCAAATTCTATGGCGGTGAGAACTGCTGCTTCTTGGGAGGAAAATTGTTGCAGTTGTTCTTTGAGGGTGCGGATTAGGGCAAAACTGGTTACTTCTAGTACGTCTATAATCAGTCCGGCTTCTTTGAATGTTTCGATGTATGTGTCGGTAACTTCTCTGCGGGTTGCTACTAACACGACTTGCACTTTTTCTACTCCGTCGTCATCTACAAAAAGGCCTATTTTTTGATAGTCTACGTCGGCGTCTTCTCTAGGAAATGGCAAGTACAGTCCTGCTTCTGCGTTCATGTAATCCCGCAGTTCTTCTTCGTTGAGCTCTGCGGGAACTGGGATGAGGCGGATGACGGCTTCGCGGCCGGGAATGGCTGTGGCTACTCGCTTGGCTTTGATTTTGTTGTCGGCGAGGACGGCTTTTATTAGTTCTGCCATTCCTGGCGGATCGACTATTTGTCCTTCTTGTACATAGTCTTCTGGAACTTCTATGGAGGCTAGGATGCCTAATTTTAATGCCTGAGCTTTCTTTTCGAGCTGAATGATGTTGATGCGGTCAGAGGCTATTTCGATCCCGATTCCTGGCTGGCGTTGGGAAAGTAGACCTTTGAAAAAGTTAACCATGTGATTGGGTCGCCGATAATTGCTATTTTTTTCTTTTGTAGTTGGCCAGCCTGATTCAGCGCGCAGGCGTGTTGGAGGGTTGGTTTCCAACTGCCACCAGAGTGCTGTAATCTCGGTATCCCGCCTTCTTCTGCACAGCTCAGTCTGTGTTGCGCGATCGCTAGTTCCGATTTTATGCTATCCAATTTACTTGACAATAGCTATTCTGCGGAGAATGTCAATAAATTCCAGCTCGATCGACCGAAAACCTGCCGATTCTGCACAAAAACAGACTATCTCGCTCCTGGGCCCAGGTACAAAACTCTGTTACTGACTCATCGCGCTTGGTGCGGGCGATTCCCTACCCTTCGGGAACCCCTACGGGGAACGGGATAGCTTCGCTTCACGCTTTTTTGTCTAACGGTTCCCATTACTCTCAAATTTTATTCTATGAAACGTAAATCTTGGCAACTTTTTGCTGTTTTTGGGCTGGTGGGGCTGCTGCTGTCTGCGGTGGTGAGTTGCAGCAAGCCGGCTGTTAATTCCCAGGCAAATAATACGCAGGAAATCGAGTTCTGGACTATGCAGCTTCAACCTCAGTTTACTGAGTATTTCAACAAGACGATCGCCGGTTTTGAAGCGGAAAATCCGGGGGTGAAGGTGCGCTGGGTGGACGTTCCTTGGTCGGCTATGGAAAGCAAGATTTTGGGGGCTGTTTCGGCGAAAACTGCGCCGGATGTGGTTAACCTAAATCCCGATTTTGCTTCGCTGTTGGCGGGACGCAATGCTTGGCTGGATTTGGATTCTCGGATTCCGCAGCAAGTTCGATCGACCTATCTGCCAAATATCTGGAAAGCTGGCGTGCTCGACGGCAAGAGTTTTGGCATTCCTTGGTATCTCACGACTGGGGTGACAATTTACAATACTGATTTGTTGAAGAAGGCTGGAATTGCTAAGCCTCCTGCTACTTATGCCGAGTTGGCACAGGTGGCGAAGCAGGTGAAGGAGAAGACTGGTAAGTTTGCTTTTTTTGTGACTTTTGTGCCGGAAGATTCGGCGGAAGTTTTGCAATCTTTCGTGCAGATGGGTGTGCCTTTGGTTGACGCGAAAGGTAAGGCGGCTTTTAATACTGCTAAGGGCAAAGCTGTTTTTCAGTATTGGGTAGATTTGTACAAGAACGGACTTTTGCCCCAGGATGTTTTGGTGCAAGGACATCGTAGGGCGATCGAGCTTTATCAAGCTGGGGAAACTACTTTTTTAGCTTCCGGGCCTCAGTTTTTGAAGGCGATTGCTGAGAATGCTCCGAGTATTGGTGCTGTTTCGGCTGCTGCGCCTCAAATTACGGGGGAAACAGGTAAGAAGACTGTGGCGGTGATGAATTTGGTTGTGCCCCGCGACAGCAAGCGCCCTGATGATGCTGTCAAGTTTGCTCTGTACGTCACTAATTCTCAAAATCAGTTGGCTTTTGCTAAGGCTGCTAATGTTTTGCCTTCTACGGTTGAGGCTTTGCAAGACGATTATTTTAAGAACGTTCCGACTGATGCTCCTGCTGCCGATCGAGCTCGGATTGTTAGTGCTTCTGGGTTGAGTTCCGCCGAGCTATTGATTCCGCCTTTGAAGGATGTTAAGAAGTTGCAAAAGGCGATTTATGACAATTTGCAGGCGGCAATGTTGGATGAGAAGTCGGTAGATCAAGCTGTGGCTGATGCGGCTAAGGCTTGGGATCAAAGGTAGTTTTTAATTGAAGCTGGGGCGGGATTTTTTTTGAGTTCGCCTCTTGCTTTTTTTTGCAACTTGACGTATTGTTAAATAATGGGAATCTGTGCCGCCATATATAAGCAGATATCAGCCTTTAACTTATTATCATATTGGTTGTCTTTACCACAGAAACCGAGTTTGTCGCTCCGGGCGATCGCCCCTGCATATAAGTTACAATTAAAGGAAGTAATAACTCCGACGTTTAAGTAGGAGACCAATATGCAAATTCAAAGTAACAACGTAATGGGAAAAGTTTTCGCCACTCTGACAATCGTTAATCGAGCCGACCAAATTCGGGCCGAAGATGGGACAATTTCACTAGACCAAATTCGCTCGATAACCCTCAAAAATGTATTGGTAGATACGGGAGCAACTACGCTGTGTCTGCCACAAGATGCGATCGCCCAACTGGGACTGAAACTCCTGAAAGAAGTGGACGTAGCAACCGCAATGGGTATTGGCAAAGCCCGAATTTTTCGAGATGCTACCATATCGATGTTCGATCGGGAAGGAACTTTCGAGTGCTTGGAGTTACCGGGAGGTAAAGATGCGCTTTTGGGCGTGATACCTTTAGAAGCATTGGGATTAGAAATAGACTTGCAAAAACAAATTTTGAAGCCTTTGCCTATCAGTCCAACTGAAACATATTTGACGATTTTGTAGGAAATTCATTTTTTGAGGCAATTGTCCTTGACAAGAGGGATCGCCCCTCTCAAAGACTCAATTTATTTATCCCGTGCGATCGCCTTTCTCAATTCAGCTTGATTGATGATTTCTACAAAAATAGCCTAAATCCCTCAAATATTCAGAAATTTAACTCGTGTTAAAATCAAAGCTCAGCTCAGAATAGGATAAAATTCTTATGCCAGCGATGACACTCAAAGATTTAAACCAAGTTCAAACCCTTTTTTCCGAAGCGGGTTTAGATTACCAAATTGAACTAGAAGACGGGAAACTTTCAATTGTGGGGCCATCAGACATCGTATCCAGTGAAATCAGCAGTATTTTGATTCGCTTGCTGGGTAACTGGGTTTATCCCCGTCGCTTGGGGAGAGTCTTTGACTCCGCAGGCGGTTTCATCATGCCGGATACGAATGTCAAAGCACCGGATGTTTCTTTTGTGCGCGCCGCCCGCTTGCGCCAAAGTCCGCGTTATTTTGGAGAACTTGTCCCCGATTTGGTGGTTGAGATTAAATCTCAGAGCGATCGCATTAAGCCTATAGAAACCAAGGTTTTGAAGTTTATAGAACTGGGTGCGATCGTCGGAATTCTGATCGATCCTGATGAAGAAACAGTGACTATTTATCGCTCTACAGGTGAACCGACTGTTTTAGGAAATGGCGATATCTTAACATTAGCAGAACTTTTTCCCGGTTGGGAATTGCCCGTTTCGGAATTGTGGCCTCCTATCTTTACTGAGGAAGAAACACAATTCTGATGCGTTTAAGCTTGGGATTGCTGTTGTTGCAGAAAATAGCCGACGAGATAAAGAGAACCGCAAAGGATTGTTAAATTGTCACCTGTAACAGCAGCATCTAAAGCTGTTGTTAAGTCGGGGAAGGCTTGACAGAGTGTTAATTCGGGGCAGATAATTTGAGCTAGGGTGGCTAATTCAGCGGGGGATGATGAGTTTTGATCGGGTACGGGTACTAAGTAAAGTCGATCGCCCTTTTTGAGTAATGCTTTCAAAATATCGTCGCAGTCTTTAGTCGCCAGAATGCCGATTACCCAGTTAATTGGTTGGGAAGTGTTAAGATTATCGACATATTCACGCAGGGCGATCGCTGCGGCGGGGTTGTGCGCGCCGTCAATTAATATTTTGCGGTTTTTCCAAGTTGTCTGCTGGAGTCTTCCGGGCCATTGGGTTTTGGCGATACCGTTTTCGATGGCGGTTGGGGAAATTTGCCATCCTTGGTTTTGGAGAATTTGCAAAGTTGCGATCGCAATTGCTGAATTCATTAGTTGAATTTTTCCCAGCAGCGGCAATTGATATTTTATTTTAACCGCATTTTGATTTAACTGATATTCTGCGAATCCTTGTCCTAAATCTATTGCGGGTTTTACCCAAGTTGCCGGACAGTCTAACTCTTGAATGCGTTTTTCTACTACTATTCTAGCTGATTCTGGCAATTCTCCGATAACTGCCGGACATTTTGCTTTAAGAATTCCCGCTTTTTCCCCAGCAATATCTGCCACGGTGGGGCCGAGTATTTGCCAGTGGTCGAGACTGATAGAAGTAATGACGCTAGCGAGAGGTGTTTCGCAAACGTTAGTCGCGTCTAATCTTCCTCCTAATCCAGTTTCTATTACTGCAATATCTGCTTTTTGTTCGGCGAAATACAGCCAAGCTGCGGCGGTGATTATTTCAAATTGAGTGGGAGTTTCGGTGTTGTTTTCGGTGGCGGCGACAACTCGTTCTAGACACTGTTGCAATTCTGTTGGGGAAATCGGTTTTTGGTTGATGCAAATTCTTTCTGTCCAATCGATTAGGTGCGGGGATGTGTAGCGCCCGACTCGATAGCCTGCTTCTGTTAGTATGGAAGAGAGATAAGCGCAAACGGAACCTTTGCCGTTTGTCCCGGCAATGTGGATAATGGGTATTTGTTTGTGGGGGTTGTCTAGTTTTTCTAGAAGTTGTTTGATTCTTTCTAGGCCGAGGTGGACGCCGAAGTGTTGGTAAGATTGGAGGATGGATTCTGCATTCATTGAGGATGATAAATTCTGTTTGTGTGTGAATTAGATTTTTTTTATTAACCGCAGAGGGCGCAGAGGGCGCAGAGTGAGAGAAGAAAGAGATAGATATCTAAGAAGAGAGAGGTTTATAATTGATTTATTGTATTTATTGCGGGTGAAAAAAAGGTGGCTTTTGATATTATTTCTCTGTTTTCGGGTTGTGGCGGGTTGGATTTGGGTTTTCGCTTAGCTGGGTTTAATCCCGTTTGGGCGAATGAATATGATAAGTCTATTTGGGATACGTATAATTTTAATCATCCTGAAACTATTTTAGATCGCAAAGATATCAGAAAAATCAAATCTGATGAAATTCCTAATTGTATTGGGATAATCGGCGGGCCTCCTTGTCAAAGTTGGAGTGAAGCCGGGGCGAAACGGGGGATTGATGACAGTCGGGGTCAACTTTTCTGGGAGTATATCAGGATTGTGCGGGACAAGCAGCCTTTGTTTTTTTTAGCTGAGAATGTTAGCGGTATTTTGGCGGCCCGAAACAAGGATGCTTTTACTTATATATTATCGCAGTTTGAGGACATCGGGTATCGGGTTTCCTACAAGTTGGTGAATGCTAGAAATTTTGGGGTTCCGCAAGATAGGCAAAGGGTGATTGTTGTTGGCTATCGGCAGAATCTGGGTTTGGGTTTTGAGTTTCCCGAACCTGGAACCGATATTTTGACGCTGAAAGATGCGATTTCTGATTTGCAGGCCGCCCCTATGTCAGTTAAGGGTAAATTAGATAATTATCACGATTCTGTCCCAAATCACGAATGTGCGGATTTGGGGTTTTCCAGCATTTATATGTCGCGCAATCGAGTTAGAAGTTGGTCTGAACCTTCTTTTACAATTCAGGCAAGCGGCAGACACGCACCTCTCCATCCTCAAGCTACTAAAATGATTTTGGTTGGCAAAGACAAACGCATTTTTGACCCCAATTCGCCTCTGCCTTACCGTCGGCTTTCTGTGCGAGAGTGCGCCAGAGTTCAGACTTTCCCGGATGACTTTATTTTTAAGTACAAGTATATTGCTGATGGATACAAAATGGTCGGCAATGCTGTTCCTGTGAATTTGGCAAGAGTTTTGGCAACTAAGATTTTTGAGGATATTGGAATCTCTAGCAGATTAGCGCCTCGACTTTACACTAATATTTTTGGTTAGTTTTGCCCTTGGTCATCTAGGGTAAAATTCCGGGTATTTTTGACAATAAATACTTGATTTTCTTTGATTAAGTCTCCCGTACAGAAAACGGGCAAGCGTTCTTGATAAGATTTGATTGCGAGGATGTAGTCTTTGTCTGCAAGTTCCGTTTTAATTTTCCGCAGTTGGTCGGCAATGACACCTAGTAAGGTAATCTCGCCACTTAATTTGTCGGCGTTAGGAGTGTGAATTTGAATCACGATTCCCTGAATAGTTGTATTAGGAATCCCGGTAATTAAATCTGCTAAAATTTCCAGTTGAGAGCGATTTTCGATGATTTCCAATGTCTCTAACATCAAGTTCATTGACACGGGAAAGTCAGGAAGAGTGGAATTTAAAGGTAGAACGATTTGAGGGGCTTCTGGCTTGATATCGCTGCTTGTCCAAATAATAGCGCGGCTGTCAATTTGTTGTGCTTGTTTCCAACCTTTTGCTTCTAAGTAGTAGCTGATTTGCTGAGGTTGGAGATTTTTGAGCAATTCAATATCCTTTATTGTCACATTCATAGTTGTCTCCCGGTTGCGATACGCTGCATGATAGTTGTCAGAGTCTCAGCCGAAAATATATTTGTTCTGGGTATGGAAATAGTGACCCTTTCTTTATTGTCAGTAGATGCTGCACCTTCTAATGATATCCAATAAGCGCAGCGTTTTAAGCAGAGTTCCGCTTCTGTTTGTTGCAGCCAGTCATTGACTCTATCGGGAACAATGACCACAATTATAATTCTAGGAGGATAGGCGTTGCTTGTGCTCAATTCTTCGTAGTTTTTAATGTTCAGGGGATAGCGAAGGCTATTGTCGTTGAGGATATCTCTTGAGGTACATTTGACTTGAATGTAAAGAATGGGAAAGTTTGGTAAACCTGATGCTGCTATTCCCGTGATAATTAGGTCTACACCCAGCTTGTCTAGAGGAGTAGTTGTTCGCTGGCAGATGCACCCTGCTGCTGAAGCCACGGCGTAAATGTAAGCATAGCTGAATTCTTCTTTTTGGGTGTTGATATCCATTAAACTGCTAATTCGGTCTTATTGCCAATAGGAGAATGATATAAAAGCATTAATTGATGTTCGGACAGACATTTTATTGCAAAAGCCACACCTGTTAAATCGCTCACTTATACTTCAAAGAGTCCGGGTTCGTATTCTTCTATGAGGGTGAATAATAACAGCAGTATATCATCTGTTATTTGAATTTTGTTAACTGACCGAGATTGTGCTGAATCGCATTTATCCCGCGAATATGAGACAAGGGAGAACCTCCGTACAAAAAGCTGTTCAAACTAACTTGATAATTTTGCTGAACTGCTAAATCCAGCCACAAATTGTTTATCGCATCTCCGGGCTTGTAGTGGGGAATGTTGTGCTGATAGTAAGGAAAACTGTCTATACAAGTATTGAAAAAGTTCTTGCGCCCGCAATGCTTTAAATACTGATATCGCGGTTTAAATTCTGTTTGATTTTCCAATACTGTATATATAGTATCTGCAAGAGATTCTGGGTCAAATTTGGCGTAAAGACCGGCACCTTCGGGGAAAACTGGCGAGTTGCCTCTGGCGTATTGGTTGAATTCTTCAAAACAAATTACTGGTACGTTGCAACTCATGGCTTCGGTAATTCCTCGGTTTTTTCCTTCGAGGAGGGAACCGAGGACGAATGCTTGTGCTCGCGAATAATATGTGGGGATTTCGCTGTAGTAGTCTACTCTTGGCACTAAGTTAATGTAGTCGGAGGGATGGGTTAAAATTTCCTCGACTTGTTGCCATTCTTTTAATGCGTACTCGTCGAGAGTTTTCAGGTTGCTAGCATCAAATTCGTGGCCGGTGACTACTGTTAGTTTTATCGGTTTTTGCGGATATTTTTGGCGGTAAACTTTTAAGGCTTTGGCAATAATTGGCAAATTTTTTTCTTCGGAAATTCGCGCGACGGCTAGCAAGTCGATGTCTTTGGCGGGGACGTTGCGAGGGGAAATTAAGTATTCGTTGATGAAGTCTGTGTCTTGCAGTGGTATGATTGGTTTGTGGGCGCGCTCTGGATAAGTTTCGCGAAACCATTTATCCCGCTGCGGGTTTTTGTATAAACTAGAGTAGGCGTCAGCTATGGGGGCCCAGGAGTAGGAGATTCCGGGGGAATAGGTGAAGGATAAAAATACTGATGAAAGTTGGGGAAATAGTTTGTTTATTAGTTCGACTCCTTCGCTGAAGTAAATTCCTTTGATGAAACGCCCTTCGTAAAATAGTGGGGGAAGCAAGACGTAGAAACTGACGGTATCGAAGCGGTGGGGTTGGTCTTCAAATATCTCCCAGCTAAAGGCGTCTAAGTCTGCATAGATTTCGGCGATTGGTTTGTTGATGTGGGGGTTTCGTAAATATGGCTTTTGTCGATCGTAGTTTCCGCGTACCATATAATTCTGAGTGTGAGTATCTAGCTTTTTTATTTAACCGCAGAGGGCACAGAGGGCGCAGAGGAGAAGAGAAGAGAGATATTCACAAGTCATCGACGGGTTGTTCTAGCGATTCATTGTCGCCAATTGTGAGGGCGAGTTGGTAGATTTGGCGGCGGGGGAGGGATGTTTGTTGCGCTAGTTGGCGGCTGGCTTGGGAACGACTTATGCCTTCTGCAATTAATGTTTGCAATTCGGCTTTGATGGCGTCTTCGGAAAATATTGGTGAGGCTGTTTGGATGCCGGCAATTACGAGGGTAAATTCTCCCTGGGGTTCGCGATTGGTGTAAAGTGCGATCGCACTTTCTATACTACCACGCCAAAACTCTTCGTGCATTTTGGTTAATTCTCTCGCCAGCACAATCTGTCTGTCGCTTCCCAAAGTATTTGCTAAATCTTGTAAAGTTTGTCGCAATCGGTGGGGAGATTCGTATAATATTATAGTGCGGGATTCTATTTGCAAAGCTTCTAAACTCTGTTGGCGTTCTTGACCTTTTACGGGTAAGAAACCTTCAAATATAAATCTCTCTGTGGGTAATCCTGATGCAGTTATGCCAACAATGCAGGCGGTCGGGCCGGGAATCGGAATAATGTTAATATTAGCATCGGCACAGGCTTTGACTAACTCGTATCCGGGGTCAGAAATTCCCGGCATTCCGGCATCGGTGACGAGGGCGATATTTTTGCCTAAATGCAGTTTGTCGATGAGTTCGGGAAGTCGCTGGTGTTGGTTGTGTTCGTGATAGCTGATTTGAGGAGTTTTGATTTGGAAATGTTGCAAAAGTTTGCCTGTATGGCGGGTATCTTCGGCGGCGATGAAGTCTACTGTTTGCAAGATTTTGATGGCGCGAAAGGTCATGTCTTCGAGGTTGCCGATCGGGGTTCCTACGATGTAAAGTGTTCCTGTATTGGGATTTGCTTGCATTTTAAGATTGGGATTTTTTAAGGATGGGACACGGGCGGGACGCCCATGCCACGCAGATGGGACACGGGCGGGACGCCCATGCCACAGGCCCATGCCACATATTTAAGAAGATATGAAAACTGGATTGTTTTTGGGATTGGCGACTTTAGATTTAGTTTATTTAGCCGGGAAGCCTCCGGGTGAAAATCAGAAAGTTGTTGCTTCTGATTGTACCATTGCTGCGGGCGGGCCTGCGGCAAATGCTGCGGTCACTTTTAGCTATTTGGGGAATGCGGCGGTATGGGCTGGGGTTTTGGGCACTCACGCGATCGCCCAATTAATTCGTGCAGACTTAGCGGAGTATAATGTCAGGATAATCGATTTGGAACCGGGGCGATCGCACTCGCCGCCAGTTTCCTCGATTATTGTAACTGAAGCAACGGGCGATCGATCGGTAATTTCCATCAATGCTACGAAATCGCAAGTTGACAGTCAAACAATTAACCAGGATATTTTAACATCCGTTAATATTGTACTGCTTGACGGACATCAAATCGCAGCCAGCCAAGAAATTGCTCAACTTGCCCAGTCAAAAAACATTCCCATTGTCCTCGACGGCGGCAGTTGGAAACCCGGATTAGAAGAAATATTGCCTTTCGTTGAATGGGCGGTATGTTCCGATAATTTTCATCCACCCAACTGCGACAATTCAGAACAAGTTTTTGCTTACCTGTCAGCAGCCGGAATTTCTCATATTGCCATCACTCGCGGCGACAAATCAATTTTATACCTCAGCAATGGCAGTTACGGCACTATAGAAATACCTCAAATTCAAGCCACAGACACTTTAGGCGCGGGCGATATTTTTCACGGCGCTTTCTGTCACTACATTTTGCAAAATAACAACTTTACAGATACTCTCACCGCAGCAGCTAAAATCGCTTCCCATTCCTGCAAAAACTTAGGAACCCGCGCCTGGATGAATAAGAGTTGATTTTATTAAAAAATTAACCTAAGTATCCGGGGAAAAATGATCCCGTTAGAAAACTTGGACAGAGAACACTTGTTAAGTTAAAATCCTAATAACAACCTTGACAAAAATTGTGCACTCCTTCCTTCGCGCCCTTAGCGCCTTCGCGGTTCGTTAACAAGATTGCTATATTAGTAAGACAAGTTCAAACTAAGCCAAACATTCCCCCAACAACATACCCGAATCATGCCTGACACCCAACCTCTAACTATCACCCTTCCCCCTTTGCGGATTACCCTAAGCGAGCAACAACAGGTTAATCTAGAATGGCTGACGCAAAACTTGCCCAATCTACTCGCAGCCCCAAGCAAACCAGAAGTCCCCGACAATATGAAACAGTGGGTGGCGGCTAACAAATTATTAAATCAACCCGACGCAGAAATCATTCAAGCGCTAATAAGTACCGGCATAGATGCGGAAACAGCCACCGCAGAAGTTAGGGAAATATCATCTCATCCCTACTTTCAAGCCGGAAGCCAGTACGTGCAGTTATTGCAGAAATTAGAGTCGCATCTCAGGATTAACAATCAATTAGCTGCATTGTCTTCCAAGTTTGGCACAATCGAACGCAAAAGCAGCCTTTCGCGAGAGTATTTTCTCGAAAATTACTACGCCAAAAATACTCCAGTAATTATTACCAATATCATGCACAACTGGAAAGCATTGCAGTTGTGGACGCCGGAGTATTTGCAAGAAAAATACGGCAATGCAGAGGTACAAATTCAAGCCAACCGCAATTCCGACCCGAATTACGAAATTAAGATAGAAAATCACAAAAAAATTGTTTTGTTCCGCAAATATGTAGACATGGTGGTCAAGGGCGGGCCTAGCAACGACTACTACATGGTTGCTAACAACCAAACTCTGGAAAGAGAGGAATTTAAACCCCTATTCAACGACATTGAAATATTCCCAGAATACCTCAATCCAACGGATACAAAAGGCAGAGTTTTCTTTTGGTTCGGGCCGAAAGGCACGATTACGCCGCTACACCACGACCCTGTTAATTTAATTTTAGCGCAAGTGTCGGGTCGCAAACTAATTAAGTTGATTTCTCCCCAACAAACTCCTCTGCTTTATAATCACGTCGGAGTTTTCAGCAAGGTTGACGGCGAAAATCCCGATTATGACAAATACCCGCTTTACAGAGATGCGAAAATTATTGAAGTAATTTTGGAACCGGGAGAAGCTATCTTTATTCCTGTCGGTTGGTGGCATCATGTAAAATCATTGGAGGTTAGTATTTCGGTTTCGTTTACTAACTTTGTGTTTCCTAATTATTATGAATGGAAATATCCTCATATTAATTGGTAATTGCTAATGTATGGTTCCCAGGGGCGGGCACGGGGGCACCGCCCCTACTCAAATCTGCGTTCATCGGCGTTTATCTGCGGTTCAAAAAAAAGAAATTTATGAAAACTCTCGAAGAAATCAGCGAAATTTCGCGATCGATCGCCTGGAGTGCATCAGATATCCTACAATCCTATTATCGGCAGGATTCCAACACTCCTAACCTCGACATCCAAGAGAAAAAAGATGGCCCCGTCACCGCCGCCGATGTCGCTGTCAATTCTTACATTCTCGACGAATTGCAGTCGGCTTTAGGGAATGCAGAATTTGGCTATCTCAGCGAAGAAACTTACAAATCTTATTTAGAAAAAAACGGTCAAATTCCCTTACCTCAAAGTTGGGTTTGGATTATTGACCCTTTGGATGGAACGCGAGATTTTATTGACAGGACAGGGGAATTTGCAGTTCACATTGCTTTAGCGTTCGAGGGAAGACCGGTATTAGCAGTTGTGGCTTGGCCCGAACAGCAAAAGATTTATTATGCAATCCGGGATGCGGGTGCTTTTGGAGAAAATCGGGATGGTTCTACGGTCAAATTGCAGGTTTCGGCGCGAAATATAGTGGCAGATTTATCTATAGTAACTAGCCGCAGTCACCGGGGCGATCGCTTTAATCAATTGTTACAAAAACTGCCTTGTCAAAATCAAATAGCTGTCGGTAGTATTGGCTGTAAAATTGCGACAATTGTCGAACAAAAGGCTGATGTTTATATTGCTCTTTCGGGAAAGTCGGCGCCTAAAGATTGGGATTTAGCGGCGCCGGAATTAATTTTGACTGAAGCGGGCGGCCGATTTACTCGTTTTGACGGTTCTGCTTTGCAATATAACCGGGGAGATGTGAGTCAGTGGGGGGGATTGTTGGCGAGTAACGGTTGCTGTCACGCTGCTATTTGCAGGGAAGCTGAGGAGATTTTAGCAGGGATAGATGCGAGTTTGGGCTAGTCACAAGTTTCGTAGGTGCGTTAGAAGAGTGTATTTTCTGCACGACTAATTGCTGACGCACCCTAAAGTATGTATCAAAATTGCTGAGTTTGAAATTTCTGTACAATTGCACTTACGTTTCACAAATATTTGTGGTAAATCAATCTAGCATTCGTTACAGTAATAATACTTAAGTATTTTCCATATCTTTATCAAAATTTTAATTAACCAGGTATTTTTTAAGAAAAATTTACATATTTTCTGTAAAAAAACTGTTATCGTTACGACAAAAGATGAGGAGTCACCGGGTTTTTACGGAGAAAGGGTGTGTCTCTATAAATAAAAATTGATAGATAGTTTCGGACGCCAGTCACGAAATAGCGGAATTTTTGTATTTTTTTGAAACCCCAGTCAGGTGGATTATGCCAAATTTAAATAATCAAGTTTCAGTAAGGTCGATCGCCTTTATCGACCCTCAAGTTGAAGATTATCAAAGTTTGATGGCCGGAGTAACACCGGGTACGGAAGTAGTCGTTTTGGAGGGGAATAAAGATGCGATCGACCAAATTACTCAAATTTTAGCTCTTCGGACAAATATTGACAGCATTCACATAGTTTCTCACGGTGCTCCCGGCAGCTTGCAACTCGGCGACGTTCGCTTTAGTTTAGATGATATAGAGTGCGATCGGAATTCTCTACAGCAGTGGTTTTCGCCACGAACCGACTCAATCCCCAACAATCGACCTCACATTCTTTTGTATGGGTGCAACGTAGCAGCAGGCGAGACAGGTAAAGCATTTATAAAACGCCTGAGTGAGTTAACCGGCGCGTCGGTTGCTGCTTCGCAAAACCTTACCGGAAGTGCAGCAAAAGGCGGCGACTGGTTCCTAGAAGTAACATCAGGGAAAATTGCAAAACCTTTAGCATTTCGGCCAGAAGTGCTGGTGGCTTACAACCACGTTCTCTCCAGCTTCAGTACGGCTACTAACTTTAGTGCGGGCTTTTCGCCGACGGCAACTCCTGTTTCGATTGATACGGGCGACTTTAACAGCGATGGTTTCCCCGACTTAGCCGTGGCAAACTTAGGTTCTAGAGATATTTCCATATTGTTGGGGACAGGTACGGGCAGCTTTGGTACTGCTACTAACTTATTTAACCCCGGTAACGAGATTCCCAATTCCATTGCAGTGCGCGACTTTAATGGAGACAGCAAACTCGATTTAGCTGTAGCCAATCCTATTAATGGCGCTAACGGGAATTTCATTTCCATCCGGCTGGGGACAGGTACTGGCACTTTTGGCAATCCTACCAACTTCGGTTCAGGGATAAATCCTCGATCAATCGCTGCGGGCGACTTTAATGGAGATAGCAAGTTAGATTTAGCCACAGCCCCTTTGAGTGGCAACAACCTTTCAATTCTTTTGGGAGACGGTACTGGTAGCTTTAGCACTCCCGCTACCATTATTAATACCGGAGCATCTCTTACTATTGCCACAGCCGACTTTAACAGCGATGGCAAACTCGATTTAGTCACCTCGAACAATAGCGCCACTAACAATATTTCAGTTTTGTTAGGAGATGGTACGGGCAACTTTAGCGCCCCCGTTAACTTTAGCGCGGGGACAGGGAAGCACTTTGTCGTTACAGGCGACTTTAATGGCGACGGCCAACTCGATCTCGCTGCATCGAATAGCGCTTCTAACAACGTTTCAGTTTTGTTGGGAGATGGTACGGGTAATTTTGGTACTGCTACCAACTTTAGTGTCGGCTCATCTCCCGAATCTGTGGTTGCGGGGGACTTTAATGGTGACGGCAAAACCGATTTAGCCGCGTCTAACGGCGGAGATAACAATGTCTCAGTCTTGTTGGGAGATGGTACTGGCAGTTTTGGTACTGCAGTCAATTTTAGTGTAGGAACTATTCCCCGTTCGATCGCAGCGGGAGATTTTAATGCTGACGGCAAGTTGGATTTAGCGACACCGAACTTTACCTCTAAAGATGTCTCAATTCTGCTAAATACACCCAATACAGTTAATTTTGGTACTGCAACTTACAGCGGCACAGAAGGAACAACAGACACAGTAGTTAATATTCCCGTTACCCTCAGCGGCGGCACTCCTTTTGCCGATGTAATTGTACCAATTGTCATCGACCCCAGCAGCAGTGCCACCCAAAATTCTGACTACACTATTTCCCCTACCTCGATTACATTCCCAGCAGGTGCAACAGGTGATGCACTCACCCAGAATGTTGCATTTACTATCAAACCCGACAATCTCCCTGAAAACGCCGAAACCGCAATCCTCAACTTTGGCACAATCACCGGAGGCATTGCAGGTACCACCAAACAAACAACATTAAATATTGCAGCCAACGGTACAGTTTCTTATGCCATCGCCGCCGGTACTCCCAGCATTCCTGAAGGTAATAGCGGCACAAAACCTTTGACTTTCACTGCTACTCGCAGTGGCAACACAGGCGGGGCAAGTAGCGTCAATTATACGATCGTCGGCACAGCTACAAACGTCAGCGATTACAACAACATCGGTGGCACTTCAGGCGCAACTGCTGTTACTGGCACAATTAATTTTGCCGCCGATGAAACATCCAAAACCATTACTCTCGATGTATTAGGCGACACCCTAGTTGAACCCGACGAAACTATTGCCGTCACCCTGTCAAATCCTACAGGCCCAGGCGTAACCTCGACAATTACCACTGCTACCGCTACCACAACTATTACTAATGATGACACTGCCGGTTTCACAGTTAACCCAATATCGGGATTAACTACAAGTGAAGTTGGTGGCAAGGCAGAATTTACAGTCAAACTCAACGCTCAACCTACTGCTGACGTTACCATTGGTTTGAGGAGTGACAATGTTGAAGAAGGAACAGTTTCAACTAATAGCTTAACTTTCACTCCTGGTAACTACAATCAACCGCAAACAATAACGATAATTGGTGTTGAAGATTTAGTAGCTGATGGCCCTAAACCTTACAAAATTGTCACGGCTGCTGCTGTGAGTACCGATGTTAATTACACTAACCTCGATCCTGAAGATGTCACCGTCACCAACAGTGACAATGAAACTCCGGGAATTACGGTGAATCCGACGGCGGGATTAACTACTGGTGAAGATGGCACAAAGGCTAACTTTACTGTGGTTTTGAATACTAAGCCAATCGCTGATGTGACTATCGGTTTGAACAGTGACAATGTTGCCGAGGGAACAGTTTCCCCGGCTAGCATAACTTTCACTCCGGCTAACTGGAATACAGCGCAACCAGTAACAGTAACAGGGGTTGACGATAGCATTGTTGACGGCGATATTGGCTACAAAATACTCACGGCTGCTGCTGTTAGTACAGATGGGAATTATAACAACCGAGATGTAGCGGATGTTAGCATTACCAATAGGGACAATGATACCGCTGGTATTTCTATTACTCCCACGGCAATAACTGCTACAGAAGGCGGGGCGAATGGCAGTTATGGCATCCAATTAACGTCGCAGCCGAGATCCCCTGTAACTATCACTCTCACAACAGGTAATCAGATTCAGGCGATCGCGCCTATCGCTTTCACTGCGGATAATTGGAATATAGCTCAAACCGTTACGGTGATAGCTGTTGATGATGCCCTTGTAGAAGGTACACACAGCGGTAATATCAGTCACCAAGTGACTAGCAGTGATGCTAAGTATAATGTGTTGGGGGTGCCAGGGGTGACAGTGGCGATCGCAGATAACGACACTGCACCGACACCGACACCAACACCAGTT
This sequence comes from Microcoleus sp. B5-D4, assembly GCF_036705145.1. Taxonomy (NCBI): domain Bacteria; kingdom Bacillati; phylum Cyanobacteriota; class Cyanophyceae; order Oscillatoriales; family Microcoleaceae; genus Microcoleus; species Microcoleus sp. B5-D4. The sequence continues at coordinate 102,047 of NZ_JAUBTV010000001.1, forward strand.
ATAGTCGAGCCGCCGACGCCGCCGACACCGACACCAACACCAGTTATAGTCGAGCCACCGACGCCGCCGACACCGACACCAACACCAGTTATAGTCGAGCCGCCGACGCCGCCGACACCGACACCAACACCAGTTATAGTCGAGCC
>NZ_JAUBTV010000001.1:102292-110185 GCF_036705145.1 Microcoleus sp. B5-D4
AGTCGAGCCGCCGACACCGACGCCACCAGTACCGACACCGACACCAGTTATAGTCGAGCCGCCGACACCGACGCCACCAGTACCGACACCGACACCAGTTATAGTCGAGCCGCCGACACCGACGCCACAAGTACCGACACCGACACCAGTTATAGTCGAGCCGCCGACGCCGCCGACACCGACACCCCCTGCTATCATCAACACACAGAATAATTGGTGTGGCTTAGAAGCTGGATTGAACAAACTTGAAAACATCCTTGACGACCAGCTAAACACAATTAAACTACCCATAGTTGGTTCCCTGAAGAACATTGCCCCCAATTTTATTGACAGCTTCAAAAATAAGCTAGTCGATGCGGTTAAAAATGGGGTAAATCAAACTACAGATCAGTTAGAAACTACTCTGGGCAATGTACTTGGATCTGATTTCAACGTCAAAGTCGATCGCAATTCTACTCAAGAGGAAAGCACTTTACTAATTACTCTGGGTAAAGCATATCAAAGCGATGCTAATTTAGCCCAAAATTTAGGGATGCCTGGATTAGGTTTGACTACGGATGGGAAAGCTAAATCCACAGCAAATTTTGATTTGGCGATCGCTGTGGGTGTTCATAAAGATTTTGGTTGCTTCATAGATACCAACAAAACCAAGCTTACAGCTAATTTTGACGCCGGAATAGATGACAACTCTAAGGGGCAAGCTAATTTAGGCGTTTTACAACTTGACCTGAATAATAATCCTCAAAAACCCACTAAAGCTGAGGCTAAATTAGCCGTCAATTTGAAGGATTTGGATAATTTGGGAGGTGCGAATGATGGATCTCGCTTAACTCTCTCAGAACTTGGTGGTAACTATCAGTTAGCAGATTTGTTCAATGCTACCTTAACTGCTAACGCTAATCTCGGTCTCCAAGCTAAAACTAGCATTAACAGCAATCCTGCTTTTCCTTCCTTAAGTTTTGACCTGGGCGCTAATTGGCAGGCTATTAATTATACCAACGGTCAATTAACTGCACCGCCAAATCCAACAATTAACATCGATAACGCCTCTTTTAACTGGGGGCAAACATTACAAGGGTTGGAAACAAGCTTGACTCAGCTTCAAGACAGTATCAATCAAAATTTACTGGAAGTAAAACTGCCAATTTTAGGGAAATTAAAAGATGTAATTCCCGGAGATTCTAGTGCTTTGACTTTCCTGAATACAGTCAAGGAGAGTACAATAAATGAGTTGAAGTTAGTTAGCGATCGCGCTCTCACTTCAACCCTCACTTCTCTTGTCCAAGACTCGCTAGATGGCACTTTCAATTCCGAAGCACTAGGTGCAAAATTAACTTCTCAATTTAGCCATAATTTTTCTCAAGAGGTTGCCAGGAATCTGCAAGAAGCCTTAAAAAAATATTTCCCTTCCAAAAAACTCTTTGGCTTTTTAGATTTACCTAGTTTGAGGGTAATTGGCCAAGGTACTCCAGATGACATTAATCTGCAAATTTCCCTAGACAAAAACTATGAATTCCCAGATGTTAACCTTTCTGGAGACTTAGGACTTCCAGCATTAGGTTTGGACGTAAATGGCAAAGCACAATCCAAATTTGATGGCAATTTATCCTTGGGATTTGGCATCAATAAAGATTTGGGATTCTATGTTGACACCAACAAAACCAAACTGGACGCAAATGTAGAAGCTGGTCTAGATAATAATTTCAATGCCAAAGGTCAATTAGGATTTTTCCAAGTTGACCTTACCAACGATAACGACAGTCCTACCAAAGCCGAAGCAAAATTTGCTGTCAACTTAAAAGATTTAGATAATTTGGGAGGTGCTGATGACGGCGATCGCCTAACCTTCCCAGAACTGACTAGCAACTATCAGTTGTCAGACTTATTGAATCCTACCTTAAATAGTAGTGCTAATCTCGGTCTGCAAGCTAAAACTAGCGTTAACGGCAATCCAGCTATCCCTTCCTTTGACTTTGACCTTGGAGTTAATTGGCCGATCGTCAATTACGCTAACGGTGAATTAACCGGGCCGCAACAGCCGACAGTTGCATTTAACAATATGCAGCTAGATTTGGGAAGCTTTATCACGGGTTTTGCTAAACCTGTCATCACCAAAGTCAAGGATATTGTGAAGCCGGCCCTTCCTATAATCGACGCACTCGATAGCGATATTAAACTGCTGTCAGAATTCAAACCTATCAGGAAGTTATTCGACAAAGACCGTGATGGCAAGGTGACACTGATCGAAGCGGGTGCCACTCTCACTGGTACAACGATCGACGATCGATTTCTAGATGCTCTTAAGGACATCGGCAAAGCAAGTGATTTGCTCAATAGTTTGTCATCTCAAGAGGAGAACGTTGCTATAGATTTAGGTGACTACGCGATCGATTTTGATGCCACAGATCCCAAGGCTGATACCAAAACCGCTAAGATAACTAAAACCAAAACCGCGACATCTCCCACTGACCAAGCTAAATCGAAATCAAATGTCAAGACTGATGAGTTGCTGACGCTCTTTCAAAACATGGATGGGCTGAGTTTTCCGATCTTGACCGAGCCTGAAGTTGCCATCGACTTGCTGATGGGTAAACCTGATGTCAACCTGTTTACCTATCAAGTGCCGAAGCTAGACTTTAAATTCAACATCGGTGAAACGTTTCCTATCTACTCAATTCCCAAAGTAAATATAGGTGTCAACGGCAAGTTAGAGGGAAATTTTGAAGCTAAAGCTAACTTTGGTTTCGGCTTTGATACCTATGGACTTTCTCAATGGAAACAATCTGGTTTTAAGCCCTCAGATGCCTACAAAGTTCTTGATGGTTTTTATGTGAGCGATCGCAAAAAAGCGAATGGTACAGGGTCGGATGTTAATGAACTCAAGCTTAACGCTAGTATTAAGGCTAGCGGCGGAGTTGATGTTTATGCAGCAAGAGCTTATCTCACAGGCGGAATTGAGGCGAATGCTAAGTTAGACTTGCTCGATGTGGGCGAAGGGGTTGTTCCCTCAGATAAGATAGAGTCTGTACGGCAGTTGCTGCGCGACGCATTAGTTAAGCTTAACTTAGATTCATCGATTGCCAACAACTTCAATCCCAACGCTGAGAATTTAGAAGCTGAAATTGGGAAGATTCTGGACTCAAGCAAAAATGGTTTTGTGCAAAAAATTCTTGCCCAAGAATTCCTCGCGAGCTTCGCTAAACAGGCAATTAAGCAATTTGGAGGAACAGGTGATGGCAAGATTCGTGCCTCAGAAATTACTTCCCGCATCAGCAAACCCCTGAGCCTGTTTGAAGTCAATGGCGATCTGAAAGCTGCCTTAGATTTTAAGGCTCAGTACAAAGAATATTTGCTCGCTGGGGACTGGAAGACACCTTACGAGGTACGCCTGGGTGAAAAGAAATTGGCTGACTTCCGATTGGGAACTGGTTGGACGCGCAAAAGTCGTGCCATTGACGGTTACATCACTGGCGGAAAAGTCTTCTTCGATGCCAACTTCAATGGCCTGCAAGATGATAACGAGCCCTTCGCCTTTACCAACCCTAATGGCAGCTTCGACCTCACAGTAGAACTAGAAAAGTTCGACAACAATCAAGATGGCGATATCGACTATACCGAAGGCAAAATTGTCTTGGCTGGCGGGATAGATATCTCCACCTATTTGCCCCTAGACACACAATTGTCTTCTACTCCAGAGTCGGAGGTGGTGACACCTTTAACTACCGTCATTGCTGAGTTAGCCCAGCAAGGCACTAACCCTAAAACTGCTGAAATTCAAGTAAAATCTGCACTGGGGTTGCCGCCAGCAATTGACTTGACTAGCTACGATCCGCTAGAAGCAATTACTCAAAACGATCCGAATGGTTTGGCGGTTTATGCAGCCCACGCTCAGGTACAAAATACCATTGTTTTAGTCACAGATTTAATTAGCGGTGCTTCCAATACTGCTAAAAATGAGATTGCCTCTAGCGTCATTTCTGCGATTGCCGATCGAATTAAATCTGGCACTCTCGACTTAAGCAATTCCACACAATTGCAAGCGATTATTGAGTCGGCAACGAGTCAACTGCAAGTACCGCAAGTATTCAGTATTTCCTCGGATGCTGCCCAAATTATTGCAGAGGGAAATCAGCGAATTGGTGCGATCGCATCCAGCAATTCCTCGCCCTCAGATGCCGCGACAGAAATCGCCCGCATCCAAAAAGTCGCACAAGGAGAAGTAGCTCAAGATTTACTGCAAGTCGCAGCCGGAAATAAGACGATTCAGTCGGTGATTTCCGAAAATACTGGTGCATCTCTAAATACCAAAATCCAGTCGGCGACAGCTAACAACCCAACAGTCCGCAATACTTTAGATACTGATGACTCTAGTACACCGTCTACACCCAATGAACCATTCCCAGAAAGCGGTATTGAATTCGTTAAAGATGGGGAAAATACTACCGAAAGCACAGATGGCGATGATACCCTCATGGGCAGCGCTAGCGACGATGTATTGCGCGGTAAAAAAGGAAATGACTTGCTGTTTAGCCTTGATGGCAACGATTGGATGAATGGCAATCAAGGCAACGACTTGACAGATGGTGGAATTGGTGACGATACGCTTTACGGCGGAAAGGGTTTTGATACTTTGACTGGTGGTGCGGCTAGTGACTTCCTTTCTGGCAATCGAGGTGAAGATATCCTAATTGGTGAAAAAGCCGACGATACCCTCTACGGCGGTCAAGGCAATGATATTCTGCTAGGAGGTCAGGGTAACGATTTCCTGAGTGGTGATTTGGGCGATGATACCTTAGTAGGGGATGTAGGGAGCGATCGCTTCTTATTATCTACCAATTCTGGTATTGATACTGTTGCTGACTTTGAAGTCGGTCAAGACTTGTTAGTATTGGGTAACGGGTTGACTTTCTCGCAATTGGCAATTGCCGAAGATAGCGGTTCAACTTTAATCCGGTTTGCACAAACAGGGGAGATTTTAGCTTCTCTGGCAGGAGTTTCTGCTAGCAGTATTAGTGCCGTTAATTTCGCATTGATTTGAGAAAGATGTGGGTTTAAGCACTTATTATATCCGAGTTTGAAGTAAGTCCGCGCGTGCGAAGCTATCCCGTAGGGAATCGCCCGTAAAGATGGTAACGAATAAGTTTTAGGGGCGGGTTTACGAAATAATTGCCTAATACCAATTATCTCCTAAACCCGCCCCCACCCTTGCGCGAAAGTCCGCTAGGGCTTGAAACGAATGGCCCAACCGCATGGCAGATATCTATCAAAAATCCCGCTCTTAATATTTCAGTATAATGACACTTGCTATTGAAATGTTTTTGTGTTGTATCATCCACCTCGCGCTGGCTAATCCGTAATATTACTTAATAAAATCCCCCAACTTTATCAAAACTTTAAATAAAAAGGTGTTTATAAAGAAAACTTTATAGATATTCTCTAAAAAAACAGTTATGGTTACTACAACCTTCAGAAAGTGTTTCGGACGCAAGTCGCGAAACAGGGAAACTATTGTCTTTTTTTAGCTATTAGTAGGTGCATTATGCCAATTTTAAATAATCAAGTTTCACCAAGTGCGATCGCCTTTATCGACACTCAAGTAGAAAATTATCAAAGTTTAGTCGCTGGGGTAAAACCGGGTACGGAAGTAGTCGTTTTGGATGGGAACCGGGATGCGATCGACCAAATTACTCAAATTTTAGCTCTTCGGACAAATATTGACAGCATTCACATTGTTTCTCACGGTGCTCCCGGCAGCTTGCAACTCGGCGACGTTCGCTTTAGTTTAGATAATCTGGAAGCTTATTCCGAGAAATTGCAGCAGTGGCGGAGTGCTTTAACTCTGGGTGCGGACATTCTGATTTACGGTTGTAATGTCGCATCAGCACCTCGCGCTTCTGGGAAAGTCTGCCAGGGAATGAATTCCCAGGCTCAAAGTTCAAGTCGGTTGAAACCGACTGAAAACAAGCCGGCTATTCAGTCCTCTTCAGAGGACTTTCGCTATGAGACGGGGGTTGAAACGAACGGCGGATCGGATGAATACGCCATAGATAATGAATACGCCATAGATAATGAACAGGCGAGAGATATAGACGGTTTCGCCTTCATCCAACGAATTGCCCAACTCACAAATACAAACGTTGCGGCTTCCCAAAACCTCACCGGAAGTGTAACAAAAGGCGGGGACTGGGAACTGGAAGTCAGAACCGGGAAAATAGAAACACCGCTGGTATTTGAAGCCGAAGTGTTAGCGGGTTACGAGTATGTTTTGAATAGTTTTGGTGCTGCGAGTAATTTTCCCATAACCTATAGTCTCCGTAAAGTTGCGACTGCGGACTTTAACAAAGACGGCAATCTTGACCTAGCCTTTGCAACCACTGGAGAGGCTCGCAACGTCTCGATCGCACTGGGAGATGGCACTGGCCTATTTGGCGCTGCCACTAATCTTAACACCAGCCCGCCGAGCGCTCTCAATACCTGGTCTGTCGCTGTAGACGACTTTAACAAAGACGGTAATTCTGACCTGGTTACCGCTAATAATGCGACTAACAACGTTTCTCTCCTGTTGGGGAATGGCGATGGCACTTTTGGTACTGCCACCTACTTTGGGGTGGGGTCAAGTCCGTATACCGTCGCTGTGGGAGACTTCAACGGGGACGACAATTCTGACTTAGCTACAGCCAATCAATACTCTAACGACATCTCCATCTTGCCTGGTAATGGTAATGGTACTTTTGGCGCCGCTACTACTTTGAGCGTGGGGTCAAATCCTTATTTTGTGCTTGTCGGCGACTTTAACAAAGATGGCAAGTCAGACTTTGCGACAGCGAACTATGGTGATAGCAGCGTATCCATCCTGTTGCAGAATGCTGATGGTACTTTCGCCCCCGCCACTAACTTTACCGTTGGAAATAGCCCTAATTACATTGCTTTAGGAGACTTTAACGGAGACAATAATGCTGACTTAGCAACGAGTAACGAAGGTGGCTCAAACAACGTATCAATACTGTTAGGAGATGGCACGGGAAACTTTAGTGCAGCTACCAACTTTGGCGTTGCAACACAACCGCTTGCTATTGCTAGTGGCGACTTCAATGCCGATGGAAAAGTCGATTTAGCTACAGCCAACAATGGATCGGGCGATGTCTCCGTCTTGTTTGGAAGTGGCAATGGCAGCTTTGGGACTGCCACTAATTTTGTTGTGGGAGCCAATCCCCAAGGTATTGTTGTAGGCGATTTTAACAAAGATGGTTTATCCGATTTAGCTACGGCGAACTTTGGTGGTCAAAACACCTCGATTCTGCTGAATACATCCCCGGCGGTAAATTTCGCTGCTGCAACTTACAGTGGCACTGAAGGAACTGCGGATACAGTAGTCAATATTCCCGTTACTATCAGCGCTACTCCTGACGCTGACGTGACAGTACCAATTGTCATCGACCCCAGTAGCACAGCCACCGAAAATTCAGACTACACCTTTTCGCCTACCTCGATTATTTTCCCCGCCGGTGCAACAGGTGACGCACTCACCCAGAATGTTGCATTTACTATCAAACCCGACAACATAGTTGAAAACGCCGAAACCGCAATCTTCAACTTTGGCACAATCACTGGTGGCGTTGCCGGTACAACCAAACAAACCACACTAACTATTGCTGCTAACGGTCAGCCTTCAACCCTGAGTCCGTACCAAATAGACCTCAAAACAGGCACAATTACTGGTGGGCCAAACCAGTTTATTTCTCTAGTAAATACCCCGACAGACTCAAACGCAGACAGTTGGTTAGAAGCCGTAGCCAAAATCAATTTTGACGGCAAAATCAAAAAAGCGAAATTCATCGTTGAATACGACAAAACTCCGTCAGGATGGACGGTAAATCTCGGCGACTCAGCGTC
>NZ_JAUBTV010000001.1:110285-111896 GCF_036705145.1 Microcoleus sp. B5-D4
TTCCGGGCCCGGCGATCGCATCGGATCGGGTGCTAGCAAGGTGACAATTCTGCTTAATCCGATCGACTACGCGATTACTGCTGGTGTTGCAACCGTTACAGAAGGCAACTCCGGCACAACTGCTGCCACTTTTACTGTTACCCGCAGCGGTTGCACTGAGTTGGCGAGCACAGTAGATTATGCGATCGCAGGTTCTGCTACAAACGTCAGCGACTACAACAACATCGGCGGCACATCCGGTGCAACTGCTGCGACTGGTACGATTAATTTTGCAGCGGGCGAGACATCGAAAACCATTACTCTCGATGTTTTAGGCGATGCGGCGATCGAAACTAATGAAACCCTTGAGGTTACGCTTTCCAATCCCTCGGTATTAGATTCTACACCGACAATTACCACTGCTACCGCTACCACAACTATTACTAATGATGATACGGCTGGCTTTACTATTAACCCAACAGCATTAACTACAAGTGAAGTTGGTGGCAAGGCAGAATTTACACTCAAACTCAACGCTCAACCTACTGCTGACGTTACCATCGGTTTGAGGAGTGACAATCTGGCCGAAGGAACAGTTTCAACTAATAGCTTAACTTTCACTTCTGCTAACTACGATCAACCGCAACCAATAACGATAATTGGTGTTGACGATTTAGTAGCTGATGGCCCTCAACCTTACAAAATTGTCACGGCTGCTGCTGTCAGCAACGATGTTAATTACAATAACCTCGATCCTGATGATATCACCGTCACCAACAGTGACAATGAAACTCCGGGAATTACGGTGAATCCGACGGCGGGATTGACTACTGGTGAAGATGGCACCAAGGCTAACTTTACTGTGGTTCTGAATACTCAGCCAACTGCTGACGTGACTATCGGTTTGAGCAGTGACAATATTGCCGAAGGAACAGTTTCAACTAATAGTTTAACTTTCACTCCGGCTAACTGGAATACACCGCAGCCGGTGACAGTAACAGGGGTTGAGGATAGCATTGCTGACGGGGATATTGACTACAAAATAGTCACGGCGGCTGCTGTTAGTACAGATGTGAATTACAGCAACCGAGATGTAGCGGATGTTAGCATTACCAATAAGGACAATGATACCGCTGGTATTTCTGTTACTCCCACGGCAACAACTGCTACAGAAGGCGGCGCGGCGGGCAGTTATGGGATCAAATTAATGTCACAGCCGATCGCCCCTGTTACGATCACTCTCACAACAGGTAATCAGATAGAGGCGATCGCCCCTGTGAATTTCACTACCCTTAATTGGGATAGTGTTCAAACCGTTACGGTGAAAGCTGTTGACGATACGATTGTCGAAGGCGCGCATAGCGGTACTATCACTCATAGTGTGAGCGGCGGTGATGCTAAGTATAATGTGGTTGTGGTTCCAGGGGTGACAGTGGCGATTACGGATAACGATGTAGCGCCACCGCCGCCACCAACTCCGACACCGCCGACACCGCCGACACCGCCGACACCGCCGACACCGCCGACACCGCCGACACCGCCGACACCGCCGACACCGACACCGCCGACACCGCCGACACCGCCGACACCGCCGACACCGCCGACACCGCCGACACCGCCGACACCGCCGAC